>JAISUM010000097.1 GCA_031272095.1 Candidatus Symbiothrix sp.
GCGTAAAAATCATCATTCCCTCGCCGCCCAAAGAGACCGACACAAAGTATCAGAAACAGAAAAAACGCAAGCAATGCCGAGCCAGAGCCGCTATAGAACCGATAATCAGCCACTTAAAGTATGACTATCGGATGCTTGAGAATTACTATTTGGGCAAAAAGGGCGTTCAAATCAACGCATATTTGGCGGCAACGGCGTGGAATTTGAAGAAATATATGGAAGTTCTCAAAGAGAAACTTCTTTTGCTCTTTTTCCGATTATTATATTTCCCAAAAGTTCAACCACTAATATTGAAAAACTGGGGTTGTTAAGGATTGACTATCTAATTCGCCGTGGGCATCTTTGAAAATTACCGCTGTTGAAATTGACAGTGGTGTCACAAGTATAGGCGCTTGTGCTTTCAAAGATGTTAATTTAACATCAATAATAATTGGCAATGATGTTACTAAAATTGGCAATAATGCTTTTACTCGTTGTAAGGGTTTAACTTCTGTGACAATTCCTAATTCTGTTGATTCGATTGGCAGTAGTGTTTTTTATGGTTGCACGAATATAACTTCGGTAACTATTGGTAATTCTGTAAGCACAATTGAGAATTCGGCTTTTGCCGATTGCAGTAATTTGACTTCAATAACTATTCCAAAATCAGTTGTTTCGATTGGCAATTATGCCTTTTATCAATGTGTCGGACTAAAGAAACTTATAATAGAAGACGGCAAGAATCCACTTGCGTTTTATTATACTGCTTATAATGCTGCCCAAGCAACAACAAATGTGTTTAATTCTGTACCGTTAGATACTCTATATCTTGGCAGAAATATTTCATATAGAAATACTTATACTACATATAATATTTCTGTAGATATATCGCCGTTTTATCAATCGTCCGTTAAATATATTACTTGTGGAGATAGTTTAACGTCTATACGTAATGTTATTTTTTCCGGTTGCAGTGAATTAACTTCTATTGCAATTTCGCAAAGTGTAACAAGCATTGGAAGTGGTGCCTTTTCCGGCTGTAGTAAATTAACAGATGTAAATATACCTAATTCTGTCACATCAATTGGTAACTCTGCTTTTAATTGTATTAATTTAATTTCATTGACATTACCATTGAAATCTGTTTCTGGCGGCGCTTTGGGCAGTATATTTTATTCAACTTCATCCAATACAAGTATAAGCGGATATACGCAGCAGGGAATATTTGGCAACTATTACTATTATGTTCCGTTGTCATTAAAATCAATCACAATTATCGACAACACAGACATCCCCGCAAATTTCTTCCAAAACACCAATTTGGAAACAGCGGAAATCCCTTTGGTAAAAAACATCGGCGCATCTGCATTTTCGGGCAGTAAACTTACGTCTATTGAAATACCCGATAATATAATAAGTATCGGCAGCAACGCCTTTGCCAATTGTCCGCTCAAAACGGTAACAACGCCTGTTGTTGCTTCGGGATTGGGATTATTCCCAGCGTCATTGGAAAAATTGACGGTTACTGCTGCCTGCACTGCAATTCCTGCAAACATATTTTCCGGCTGTAACAACTTACAGGATTTGACGTTGCCTTTCATCGGCACATCGCCCACCGCGCCCACCACATTGAGTGCACTGTTCGGCGGCACAGTTCCCACAACGCTGAAAAAACTTGCCCTGACCCGCGCCGCGAAAAACATCAGCCTTGCCGACGCTGCACTTTCCGGTTGCTCAATGCTCGAAGAACTTACGCTTGCAAGTACCGTGCAAAGTCTCGGCGAGAATGCGCTTTACGGTTGCAGTGGCTTACGAAAAATTTATTCGCATTGGGCATATCCGCCTGCTGCCTACAACAACAGCACTTTTCAGGGTATGGTCAAAGTAGCCTGCGAAATATATGTGCCTTCGGGCAGTAAGAAATATTATTCCGTTGCCGACGGATGGAAAGAGTTTTATTCGCCTGTAGATAATATTTTTGAAAAAGAACTCGTCATCGCGCTTTCCATTCCACGTTACGGCGGCGAAATCAAGCCAACCGGCACGGACAACGACAATGTTACGCTCAACGCCATCGGCAATATCGGTTACACGTTTGCAGGCTGGATAGAAGATAATCATTCGCTTGGCAATGCTAATCCGTTGAATATTACGGCGACTTCGCAACGCACGATTTACGCCCTTTTCACGCCCGACGAAAATGCAGACGAAAACATTGTCATCAACAAAACCGCCGTTTCCGCCTCAATGTCGTGGGTTGCCGTACAAGATGCAACAAATTACACGCTAATAATTTACAGCGATGAAAACCGCACCGACACCGTCGCCGTTTTCCAACTCGACGCCAACGGACAAATTTTAGCAACGCAAAGCGCAGCATCGCCACTCCGTGCTGCGCAACAAAACTTGTCGTGCAACATTCCGAATTTGTCTGCCGAAACGCAGTATTTTTATTCGCTAACGTCTTATGATTCGGATAATTTTACGCTCACAATGTCCGTAGGCGATTTCACAACGCTTGCAGGCACGGCGATTGATGAGGTTGCAACGGAAAGAAACATAAGGATTTATCCCAATCCTGTCAAAGATGTGTTGCATATAGATATTCCATTTTTTGAAAAAATGGAATATCTGAACGCACAGATTTTCGACGTTTCCGGTCGCATTGTAAATATTCCATTTTTCAAAAAAATGGAATATTTGAGTAGCATCAACGTTTCGCATCTGCCGAGCGGCGTTTATTTCCTGAAAATCGGGGATAGGACGGCAAGGTTTGTGAAGGAGTAGTTAAATGGGATTGTGGCGCCTGTCCCGCCACAGCTGGATAAACTCCGCAATGACGGTTTGGACAATAGCCAAGTTCAGACAAAACAGATAAGTTTTTTCTGCGAAATTTTGGCGTCTCGGTGAATATATCAACATTTTTATGTACTTTTGCAGGCGTTTTTAAAACATAATCATTCACAATATAAGTATCTAATGAAAAACGAAGTAACAACGTCAGAAGTAATCGATTGGGCAAAAAGGTTTATGGCTCAAGCCGACGCGGAATTAACTCCGGAAGAGTTGCGAGAACAAAAAAAGTTTGCGTCTTTGATTCAAACGCCGGAACATAAAACGTTCCTGACTACAATGTTGGACGAATCGTCCCAAATCCGCAATACGCGAAAATTGAATCGTCGCGTGCGCGAAATCATTCAGGAATATGGTATTCCCGATTTTTTCAGCGCTTCCGATCGCCTGCTGATTCGCCTCTACATGAGTGGCGGTTATCTGTTTCCCGAAATCGCAATGCCGATTTTCAAAGCCAAGTTACGAAAAGAAACCGATAAAATTATTATCTCCGAAGAGCGCCCCAAACTGACCAAACATTTGGAAGGTCGTTGGAACAGCAATATCGGTCAAAATGTCAATCTGCTGGGCGAAGTCGTATTGGGCGATGCGGAAGCGAAACATCGTTATGACCATTATTTGGAAGCCCTCGAAGAACCGGATATTAACTACATATCTATCAAATTATCAGGGATTTACGCGCAAATAAAGTCGCTGGGTTACGAACAAAACAAAAAAGAATTGTGCGAACTCGTGGCAGCCGTTTATCGCAAAGCGATGGCATTCCCCTATACCGACAAAGACGGCAAACAACACGCCAAATTCGTCAATCTCGATATGGAAGAATACAAAGACGCCGAATTGACTTTGGATGTCTTTATCACCGTTTTGAGCCGTCCCGAATTTAAAAATTATACGGCGGGAATTGTAGTGCAGGCTTATTTGCCCGATGCGGAAAATTTCCAGCGCCAATTATTGGATTTTGCCAAGAAACGTTATGCCGACGGCGGCGCTCCCATCAAAATGCGTTTGGTGAAAGGCGCCAATCTGCAAATGGAATCAATCGTATCGTCTTTGCGCGGATGGGAAAATCCGGTGCATCGCACGAAAGTGGAAACCGACGCCAATCATTTGCACATACTCGACATCGCGCTCTTGCCCGAAAATGCCGAAGCCTGTCATGTGGGAGTGGCTACTCACAACTTTTTCAGCATCGCCTACGCGCATCTCTTGGCGGAAAAAAATAAAGTTACCGAATATGTAACCTTTGAAATGCTCGAAGGGATGGCAAACAATTTGCCCCGCGTGATGCGTAAATTGCAAAAGCAAATCATCCTCTATACGCCGGTCGTAAAAGCAAAAAATTTCTTGAATGCGGTCTCTTATTTGGTGCGTCGTCTCGACGAAAATACAGGTAAAGACAATTTTCTCAGTTATTCCTTCAATCTGAAATTGGACAGCCCGCAATGGAAATTTCTGCTCGATCAGTTTTTGAAAGCCTACGCACTGAAAGAAACGGTCAATACCAAGCCCTATCGCATACAAAATCGCGTCAAAAATATCAAATACAAAGTAGAAGGCGACGGATTTCACAACGAACCCGATACCGATTTGGATTTGTCGTGGAACAGAAATTGGGCATTGGACATCCTCAAGAAATGGGAAAAGACGCCTTTCGGATCTGCCAAAGGTGGCGTGATTCCGGTGCAAGTCGGCGACAAACAATTCGCTACCAACAATAAAAAAGAATACCGCGACCGCAGCCGCAACGACGAAGTGGTGATGTGCGAAGCATCTTTGGCGACGCCCGAACAAGTGCGCGAAATCATCGCGATAGCCGAAAAAGACACCTCCGGATGGCGCAAAACTTCGGTCGCTCAACGCAAGAAAATTCTGTATCAAGTAGCCGAAAATTTGTCCGCCAAACGCGGCGACCTCATCGGCTGTATGGCTGCCATCACCGGAAAAACCTTTACCGAAGGCGACGTTGAAGTCTCGGAAGCCATTGACTTCAGCCGATATTATCCGCTGACAATGGAAGAAATCGACAGCCTGAACACGGTCAGTCATGCGCCCAAAGGTATTGTGTTGGTGATTCCGCCTTGGAACTTTCCCTTGGCAATACCGGTTGGCGGCGTCGTATCGGCGCTTTCGGGCGGAAATACTGTCATCTTGAAACCGGCAACGAATGCCATGCCCGTCGCATGGGAATTTATTCAATGTTTCTGGGATGCAGGCGTTCCGAAAGATGCCTTGCAGATAGTCGCTCCGGCAGATCGCAGCTCGCTGAACGAACTGACGGCGCATCCGTCTATCAAACATATTATCTTGACCGGCGGTACCGATACCGCATTCCGCTTGCTGGAAAACAGTCCGCGCACCCCGCTCTCGGCAGAAACCGGCGGGAAAAATGCTATTATCTTGACCGACAACGGCGATCAGGATCACGCCATTCTGAATGTCGTCTCGTCGGCTTTCAGCAATGCCGGACAAAAATGTTCCGCGTGTTCGCTCCTTTTGGTCGAAAAGAAAACCTATCACGATGAAGCTTTTAAAGCCAAATTGCGCGATGCGGTAATCAGCTTGCGTACAGGAAGCGTTTGGGATACGATGAATTATGTAGGACCGATGATTGACAATCATAACGAAAAATTGCAATACGCCATCGAACATTTGGAAGACGGAGAATCGTGGCTTGTCGCACCGGAATTTGTCGATAAAGCGCATTATATTTTAAAACCCTGCGTCAAATGGGGCGTCAAACCAAGCAGTTATACCTTTCAAAATGAACTGTTTGCGCCCTTGCTTTCAGTGGTTTGCATCGACAGCCTCGAACAAGGCATCGAATATGCCAATTCATCGGAATACGGCTTGACGGCAGGTCTGCAAAGTCTGAACGACGCCGAACAGCAACTCTGGAAAAACTCCATAGAAGCGGGCAACCTCTATATCAATCGCGGAATCACAGGCGCTATCGTGCGTCGGCAACCGTTTGGAGGCATGAAACGCTCGGCTTTTGGCGGCGGCATCAAAGCCGGAGGACCAAATTATGTGAGCTGTTTCCTGGCATTCAAAGACAGCAAGAAGGTTACGGATTTAAAAGTAATTGAAGATAATTTCAAAAAAGCTTGGGATACTATTTTCTTGAAAGAGGAAGACGTCAGTCACATCTACGGCGAAGAAAACACCTTCCGCTATTTGCCCTTGAAGGCGATGGCGTTGCGCGTTGCCGACATCGATACTGCAGAAGCAGTCGCTATTGTTGCGCTGGCTGCTTCGATGGCGAAAACGCCGCTCACTATCAGCGTTTCGGCAAATCATCCGCAACTCGGCGAGATGAAAAAAACCGGCGCCAAGATCGTCGTAGAAGACGAGGCTGTATTTATTGATTCGATGTCGAAATATGAACGAATCCGCGCCTGCTCGCCGGAAAGTCTTTCGGATGCCATTTATGCCAAAGCAGCCAAACTCGGATTGTATATTGCCGATGCTAAACCGTTGGCAGAAGGAAGATTAGAGTTGCTGCACTATCTGAAAGAGCAAAGCATAGCCTTTGAATATCACCGTTATGGCAGTATTTTTAAAGAACAAAAATGATGAGTTTGAAGATCTCCTGTTTTATTCTTTTGCTATCGACATCCCTGCAAGCGCAACAAGTCTATACCTTGCAGGAATGTTTGAAAAACGGATTAGAAAATAATTTTGAAGTCCGTATAGTTCGCAATGAGCAGCAAATCAGCAAGAACAATGCCTCGTTAGGTAATGCCGGATTGTTGCCGACGCTCGACTTGGCAGCCGGTTACAATGGCTCGTTGAACGATAGAAATGAAAAATACAGCGACGGGACTTCCGCCGAGATCAACGACTTGTTCAATCAGGGCGCTAATGTCGGTTTGAATTTGGGATGGACGATTTTTGACGGTTTCAGCATGCAAACCAACTACAAACAGCTCAAAGCGTTTGCGCAGCTGGGTGATATTGCAACCCGCCTGACTATCGAAAATATGCTTGCCGATTTGAGCGCAGAATATTTCAATTTTGTGCATCAAAATCTGCGTTTATCAAAACTGCAATATGCCGTCGAACTGTCGAAAGAGCGACTACGCATTGCCGAAGCGCATTATGTGATCGGATCAAAATCGCGTTTGGATTTTCAACAGGCAAAGGTGGATTTCAACGCCGACAGTTCGCAGCTGATCAAACAATACGAAACAGTACATACTTCCGCCGTCAAACTCAATCGCTTGATGGCGGAAGACGATGTTTCGCAAGCCTTTGTTGCGGCAGACACAATGATCCGCCTCAATCCGATCCTCAATCAGGATGATTTATGGACAAAAACGCTGTCGGTCAATGCCCAATTATTGATGGCAGAGAAAAATCAAACCATCAGCGCGTTGGATTTGAAAGCAGTGCAAAGCCGCAATTATCCTTATCTGAAACTCAATGCGGGCTATGGATATACCTTGGCGCTGTCGAATCAAGCGACGACGCGGCGACAAAATACGCTGGGATTTAACTACGGATTGACGCTCGGTTTTCCTATTTATGACGGCAACAACCGTGTCCGCGAACAGAAAAATGCGAAGATAGCCTTGAAAAATCAACAGCTGAAAACGCAACAATTAGAAATGTCGCTGAAAGCCGACCTCGCTACCTTGTGGACTGCTTATACCAACAATATCAACCTGACCAATCTCGAAAAGGAAAATCTGATTGTCGCTCACGATGCCTACGAAAATGCAATGGAACGTTACAAACTGGGCGATTTGTCGGGTATCGAACTGCGCGAGGCGCAAAACAGCCTGTTAGAAGCCGAAGAACGCCTGCTGCAAGCGCAGTACAATACCAAGATTTGCGAAATTTCTTTGCTGCAAATCAGCGGACAAATCACAGACTATCTTAATTGAGATGCGGGAAAGTTTTCGCAACCGCTTCGTTCACTATTTTTCCGCCGACAATGTTTAATCCTGCGCAAAGTTCCGCATTTTTTTCGCAAGCTTTCTCCCAACCTAAATCGGCTAATTGCAATCCGTAGGGTAGGGTAGCGTTGGTTAATGCCGTCGTCGAAGTCATCGGCACCGCTCCCGGAATGTTGGCGACACAATAATGAATTACCCCGTCGATTTCATACACCGGATCGGTATGCGTTGTCGGATGCGAAGTTTCAAAACAGCCACCCTGATCAATCGCAACATCCACCAAAACCGTCCCTTTGCCGATATGACGGAGCATGTCTTTGGTCAGCAGATGCGGCGCTTTCGCCCCCGGCACCAACACGGCGCCAATCACCAAATCGCTTTGCGGTAAGATCCGTTCAATATCGTAAGCGGTGGACATCATCGTATCCACATTTGCCGGCATAATTTCGCTCAAATAGCGCAGACGTGGCAACGAAACGTCCATAATGGTAACATGTGCGCCCAATCCGGCAGCCATCAACGCGGCATGCGTCCCGACTACGCCGCCACCCAAGACCAACACGTTGGCAGGTTTGACGCCCGGAACGCCGCCCAATAAAATACCTTTTCCGCCTTGCGGTTTTTCCAAATATTTGGCGCCCTGCTGCACAGACATGCGCCCTGCTACTTCCGACATCGGCACCAACAAAGGCAACGTGCGGTCGGCTTTTGTAACCGTTTCGTAAGCAAGACAGACGGCATTGCTTGCCAACATCGCTTTCGTCAGTTTTTCGTCAGCCGCAAAATGAAAATAAGTAAAAAGCAACTGTTGAGGACGAATCAGCTTGTATTCGCTCTCAATCGGCTCTTTCACCTTTATAATCATTTCGGAACTTGCAAAAATTTCTTCTGCCGAAGACAGAATTTTTGCACCTGCGTGAATGTAAGCAAGGTCATCAAAACCGCTGTTTTCACCTGCGGAAGACTGCACCGATACGGCATGTCCCCGCTGAACAAAGGCATGTACGCCTGCAGGAGTCAGCGAAACCCGACTCTCATTGTTCTTAATTTCTTTAGGAATACCAATTTTCATTGTAATTCAGATTTGCGCGGCGAAAGTACAAACTTTTTTTGTTAATCTCAAATTTTATTTCTATCTTTGTCGCTCTTAAAAAAAATAAATCTATAAATATGAATACAAAAGCAATAGGATGGAATCTTTTGGCAGTCTTGGTAGCCATATTTGTGATCAACAAATGCTACAAAAGTGTAGAAAGCTATGCGTGGGTATATGATTCGCTGCTGAAAGCCAATTACAAGCTGATCGCCGAAGACAAAAGCAAATATTCGATAGACGATCGAAAAGAGATGAAGATGCAGTTTTCTTTTTCATGGTTGAAATATCTGCGCGATAATACGCCGCCCGATGCTGTGATACTTATGCCGCCAAACGAAATATTCCTCGCATCGAATGGCGTACAGACTTTCACCGGAGAACCCTACTGCAAACTTTGGAGCCTGAATACACTTTATCCGCGTCGTATCGTCTATGCCAACGAAACGGAATTGCCTTATTATAACCAAATTACACATGTGGCAATCGTAAATGGATGGGGCTACGATTACCTGCATTACGACGTCGAACAACATGTGAATTTTGCCATCTTACCCATCAATTTAAATCAAAAATAATATGCTGAATACAGGACTTATTTTAAGTTTTTTTACGGGTTTCATTTTGTTGAACTCGATTTCGTACCGTTTTTCGCTGATGGAAAAATTGGGCTTGTCGTTTTTGCTGGGGATCGCCTCGCAAACTTTTTTAATGGTTGTGCTTGATGCGGTGAATATCCCGCTGACGGTAACGAATATTTTTATCGCTACGGCGGTTTTGATCCTTGCCCTGTCTGTCCGGCTGTGGCTGAAAAGGCAGGAAATTGTTGCCGAATACAGCCAAATCGGACAAAAAATCACGGCGACAGCTTGTCGGCTGAATTTGGTGTGGCTCGTTTTTGTCGCGCTGATCGCTTATTTTGAATATATGAACTATGCGAAATGTATGTTTTTTCCGACTTTCGACCGCGACAGTCTGGCGGCTTTCGACACTATCGGCAAGATGATTGCCCACGAACATACGCTGCATGGATTAGCGTTTGTTCCCGAAGGTCGTACCGATGGCGCCGGTTATTTGGCGTATATGCCGATGATTCAGTTTGCATACGCTTATGTCTATATGCTGGGCGCTGAGATGTCGAAAATTATTCCTGCGTTGGTCTATTTGAGCTTTTTGGTTTCGTTTTATGCGGTGATAGTGCGCTTTTCGGGACATACGGCGGCGGCTATCGCCACCTTTTTTATGATGATTACGCCCGAAATGATTGCCTTTTCGTCTTTGTCGGCAACCAATGTGATCCATGCTGTTTATGCTTCGCTGGGAATGATTTATACCGTTTTGTGGCTGAAAAACAGAGAAAAATCGACCGGCGTATTGGCGATGCTATTGACCGCTTTCGGACTGTATGTCCGCAATGAAAGTGTGGTTTTTGTGGGAGCAGCCATCCTCCTTCTTGCGTTCTACTATTGGAAACGCGACCTGAAATCCCTTATTCTGTATGCCGTAGTCGCACTGTTGCCGATTGTTTTTTGGACAATTTATATTAATGTCTATCAGATGCAATCCGGTTCGATGTTTATCATGCATCCGTTTTGGGACGCATCCAAAGCTGAAGTGATTTGGACGTATTTTAAAATGTTGGTGAGCAGCAAACAGTATTACGGATTGAGTTTTATTGTCTTTGCCGTCGTGTTTATCCTCAATATTTACGCCATCATCAAGCGGAAAGACAAAGCGGAGATGCCGATCCTCATTGTATTATCGGCGCTGTTTTACATGATTCTGCTCTATCAGATAGATTATCGTTGGGACACCATCGAAAACGTTCTCTCCTATTCCGCCAAGCGTTTTATGTTCTGTTTCATCCCCTTGTTATGGATGTATTCGCTGACAAATTATTACAGCACATTGCTCTTCGGAAAATTGGATAAAGTGTTGAGTTGGAAAATTTGAACGCAATATTTCATCCTCATTTGTTTTAAAAGATAAGAAAATTATTAATCGCTGTTCTGCCCATTCGGGCAGAGGTTGTTCTTGTTATCATTTCCCTAGGTCGCCGCTACGCTTTGCCCAGCGGTTATGAAAATTTGGCTTTTCAAGCCATTTGGTAACATATCCGCCATTTATATAGTAAAAAAATATTCAATATTTTTCTGAAATAATTTTGTCAATTCAAAAATAATATTTACTTTTGCCGCTCGTATAGACAGAAACGTATATGAAAGATGAGGTTCTAAACATATTATTCATGCATCGCCGACAAGAGATTAACCTTCTGCCGACGGCTATCTGCTTGATACTAAAGAATAATACCAACATATTAATCACTTAAAATAGTTTTATAACGATGAAAAAGAAACTTTTCATTATGTTTTTCGCTTGCACAATTACCGGCATTGCAAGTAAAGCGCAGGTAACCATCGGTTCACTTGCCAATCCTAAAGCAACTCTTGATGTGGTTGCTGTAAAAACCGACGGCACAACTGCCGAAGGAATCATTGCTCCGCGCCTTGACCGCAGTGCGCTTAACAGCAAGGAAATTGGCGGACAATACACGGTTGCCCAAACCGGCGCAATAGTGTATGTAAAAGATGTCTCCACAGGAACAGCGACAGGACAGACGGTAAAAGTAACCACAATCGGTTACTATTATTTCGACGGCGCGATTTGGCAGCCACTGATCGACAACGTTACCGTTGACCGTATCACAGGCGGGACAAAAGGCGAAGTGCTGACAGCCGACGTGTCGAGAAATGTTTTCTGGGCGCCTTTCGTGGCAGGCAAATTCACCATCGGTCTCGACAGCACTGCCGCTCGTGCGGCTTTGCTTGACGTAAAATCCGTGCAGTCGGCTGTCGGAGCGGTTACTTCCGTTACCGATGACGCCAACGTTACTTCAACCGACGGCGGACTTCTTTTGCCGCGCGTACAACTTGTGAACGATTCGACGCTCGAACCGTTTATTGCAACAACCGATGCGCAGTGGATAGCCAACACCAACGCCCTGAAAGAGCGACACGCCGGCTTGATGGTTTATAACCTGACGGAAGACGAAAACGAAGATTTCTCTCAGGGAATTTATTATTGGGATGGCGGCGCTTGGATACCCTTGCAAAAAGGTCAGGGCAACGCGATCTTCGACATGGACTGTACGCCTGACGGCTGGCAAGTGCAAGGTCAGTATATCGAGGGTAAGGAACTGACCACCGCGAACTCCATTCGTCTGAAACTTAACGTTACCCGCAAAGGCGTTTACAGCATTCTGCTCGAAAGCAACAACGGCTACTATTTCACCGCCAGTGGTATTTTCAACGATCTCGGAACCTACCACATCTACGCGCTCGGACAAGGCACCCCGATTGATGTCGCTACCGACACACTTGTGGTTACAACCCCGAACGACAACACTCCTTGTACGGATATTGAGGTCAAGGTAATGCCGGCAACTGCCACCTACACATTCAGTTGCAGTCAGTCGAAAGTTCGCGGAGTGTATAAACTTAACGTCCCGCTGGACAACACTAACTATATCGACTTGTCGGTGAATGTTTCTAATACAGGCAGTTATGAAATCAAAACCAATGAAGTGGACGGCATCTCGTTCTACGCTTCGGGAGAATTTACAACGACAGGATCTCACACTGTCAAACTTATGGGATCAGGCTCGCCATATAACACAAAAGTAAAAACGATGACCATCACCGGCAACAGCATCAGTGGCGCTTTCAGTTGTACGATCAACGTTGTTGCCTGTCTTCGGAAAAAGAAGTATTTGGCATTAGGAGCATACGCTTATGGTTATACGCTCGGACCAAATACAAGTACCAATACCGGAATATCGGACACCGGCGGCAGTCCCGTCTGGAAAATGGTTACAGATACGCATAATTTTGGCGCATTGGAGGAAAGCACTTTCAAAATCGAAGAAGTAAAAGCTGAGAACTGGATCGGTTATGCTAATAATACCTATCCCTATACTTATTCTTCCACTTATGGAAGCGTGAGCATCATTGCTGCATCCGAAGGCTTGTATAATATTCCTTATGCAACATTGGAATATTATTTGTTTACGGAAAAGCCGGATATCGTTTTTATCGGATACTACAACAGCCTTGATGCAGGCGAAGCAAAATGGAAACTGCTGCGGAAGTACCTTGATGCAGGCGGTATTATCATTGCAAATATTCAGTTAGCCTCTGCTGCTCGGAGCATGATTAACGGTATATTTGGGCTTCCATACGTGGGTTTTCACCAATGTACTATCGACGTGATGCCACTGACCGGCAATTTAGACGATCCGGTTATCAATGGTCCCTTTGGAAATCTTTCCAGCGGAAAATATTGGGGAGGAGACGTTAGCGACGTCGGTGCATTGAAGAATATACCATTAGATCAGTTTTACGTCTATTCGAGCGGTTGGCGCGTATCTCCGGCACCGTTAGATGCTTCAGACAACCCTATTTCGGTGGGACCTCAGATAGGCGAGGTTACGATGTGTCGCCACAAGTCGCTGAACTTTTTCTGGTGCGGAGAAGCGGCATGGTATGCTTCTGTGCTGAACAACACTCCCGCAGCTCCCTACGCGACTTTGACGTGGTCGCCGTTTATGTATGATCCGTCGAATAACAATGCACCTGTAACAAAGCCACAACACGGCGCCCCAGGTTATTTGTTCCCTGTTGATAATGCGATATTGTTTGCCAATCTGTTTGCGTGGGCGCTTACGGAGGCTGAATTTAACGGGATAAATAAGGATTAAGAATTTAATGGGCACACATGAAATTTTCCTTTCCCCTCGCGATTTTTAAAATAAAATGCCTACCTTTGCAAACTCAATTCAAAAAATTATGAGTTTCGTTATTCAATGTCAAAATATCACTCATTATTACGGCAATAGATTGATCTATAAAGACCTTAATTTTGAGGTGCAAGAAGGGAAAGTCTTGGGGCTGCTGGGAAAAAACGGTACCGGAAAAACGACCATTATCAATATTCTGAATGGTTATTTGAAGCCGCAATCAGGTATTTGTCGCGTGTTCGGAGAGGCGATGGACGAGATTTCGCCGCAAACCAAAGGGCGTATCGGTTTGCTCTTGGAAGGGCATATACAGCACAGTTATTTCAATGTGCTGCAAATCGAGCGCTATTACAGTCGATTTTTCCCGAAATGGAAACGCGACGCCTATTTTGATTTAATCGGCAAATTGAAAATCAGCCAAACGCAGAAAATCAGTACGATGTCGTGCGGACAACGTTCGCAAGTCGCTCTGGGATTGCTGTTTGCGCAAGATCCCGACCTGCTGATTCTTGATGATTTTTCGATGGGATTAGATCCGGGGTATCGCCGTTTGTTTGTAGAGTATCTGAAAGAATATGCGGCGTCAGGTTCCAAAACCATCTTTTTAACTTCGCATATCATTCAAGACATGGAGATGCTGATCGACGATTGTATGATGCTGGATTACGGAAAAATTCTGCTGCACGAGCCCACCCAAACGTTGATGCAACGCTATCCGGGCAAAACGCTTGAAGATATTTTTATTGACTTAACCGGTAAATATTAAAGACTTATGATACAGGCAATTATCTATAAAGAATGGATTAAAACCCGCAGTGTTGTTATTTTGTTGCTGGCAATTTTTATCGCCGCAAGCATATATTCGTTTATGAAAATAGCGCAGGACGCCCGTCTGATGGGAATGACTGCCTATTGGGAAAGTCTCATCGAAAAAGACGCCGCGCTGTTTCCGTATTTCACTTATTTGCCGCTATTGGCAGGCGTGTTGTTGGCAATCACCCAGTTTGTTCCCGAACTGCAATTCAAGCGGCTGAAACTGACTTTGCATTTGCCCTTATCCGAATCGACCATTATTTGGACCATGTTGCTCTACGGATTTCTGACCGTTTTGGCTTTGTTCACGCTGACTTTACCGGTATTGATGTTCTATATCAGTCGCATTTTGCCGCGTGAAGTAGTCGGAATGAGTTTTGCACAGTTGTTGCCCTGCTTTTTGGGCGGTTTGGCAGCTTATTCCATTACGGCGTGGATCTGTTTGGAACCGCAGTGGAAACAACGCATTTTGAACATTTTGCCTGCAATGGTCTTGCTTTCGTGCTTTTATATTTCGGCATCGTCGGGCGCCTATTGTCCATTTGTGCCGTATCTGATTGCGCTGACAGTTGTGGCATTGTTGTTTTCTTTTATATCCACCACCAGATTTAAGGAGGGCGTACAATGAAACAGATACCTTATTTTTTATTGCTGTTTGCTGTTACGATTGCCGGTTTGTGGATCATTCCGGAGTTGGTCAAAACAGCTACTTATTCGCGTGATCGCTATCCGTTTGTTTATTTCAGTTCGACGGAAAAAAAGCTGATTTTCAAGGAGTTTGTAGATAAAGGAACGGAGTTGCATGACGATGAAGGTGTCCTTTTGACCGACTCGGCATACGACCACATGTTGCCTTTGCTGAATTATCGCCAACTGACGCTCAACGGCGAAATGCCCGATTCTATCGACGGAATAGCGATCGATCCGCGTGAATTGCGCGTCAAGCAAATCGTTTACCGATACGATCCGAAGGATAAAAACAAACCGCAAGTCGGGCTGTATATTATGTACGAATCTTTGCCCATCAAAGGCAAATTGGAGTCTCCGGGCGATGTTTTTCGCCTGACAGACAAGATAGAATTTATTGACGATGCGACCAATCAAATCAATCGTTCCAAAAGCGAAATGTTTCAAAAAGCTTTGGAAAAAGCAGGTTATACATTCCCTGCGCAATGGACTTCGGGCAATTTGAGTATCCGCAAACCTTACGACGAGGGTTATTTTTCGTTGGATGCACAGGGGCAGCTGTTTCATATCAAGATGGTCAATGGGCGTCCGTTTGTTCGCAATACACAGTTAGATCCGAGCATTGAGCCGACTTATTTTTCGATGTTGGAAGTTTCCGACAAGCGTTTTTACGGTTTTCTGTTTGATAAAAACGGGAAGATGTATATTCTTGAAGAAGCCGCCGGAAAATATCGTCCGTTGCCATTAGACATACCGGCAGTTGACCTGAATCGCGACGCATTGTCGATTATAGGTAATTTGCTGTATTGGACAGTCTCGGTAGAAAACGATAACGGCAAATGGTTTTACGGATTGAAAACGGCTGACTTGCAGCGCGTTCGCGAATCTTTTGTACTTGCGCCGGTCAATCGTTGGGACAAGGTGGCGAATAAACTGTTTCCGTTCTATCTGACGTTTAAAAAGAATACGACGCACTATGTTGCTCCGTATCTGCATTTTACAACCGGAACAGCCTTCGTCCTCAATGCCCTTTTGGCGTTGATCGTCTATGTCATTCCGCGTCGCAGTTTGAGCAAACGCATTTTCGACAGTCTGTATGTGCTCTTGTTCGGCGTCGCCGGTGTGGTGGCGTTCTGTTTAATTCCACGTTATCAATCAAAAAACAATCAACATAAATAAAAAATATGAAAAAAGTAGTATTATTTTCCGTGATGACCGTTGCCCTGATCGCTTGCAACGGCAAAAAACAAGCCGCTCCGGTCGAAGAAACGCCCGTAGCGGTCAGCATCGAAGTGCCAGTGTATGACTTGGACAGTTTACTCCAAATCGCTGAACAAGAAGTAGATAAGACCGTCAAGGTCGTCGGTTATGTTACGCATACCTGCAAACATTCCGGCAAACGCTGTTTCATTGTCGGCGAATCGCAAACCGCCTCTATGCGCGTCGAAGCCAAAGGAGAAATCGGCGGGTTCAACCGCGAACTGATTGGCTCCAAATTAGCAATTATCGGCGAATTTAAGGAACGTCGGTTAAGTCAGGAGTACATCAATCAGATGGAAAAAGACGTCAATCTGCAAAAAGAAGAAAACGGCGCTGCCGAATCTTGCCAAGCCGAGTTGAACAACATCAACGACATGCGCAAATGGATGAAAGATCACGGCAAAGATTATTATTCCATTTATTACATGGATGGTCAGTCGTTTGAAATTCTGGAATAGACGGCAATGAAGATCAGGCATTGGTTGCGGACGATTCACCGCGATTTGGGTTTTTTATTGGTAGGACTGTCGTTAGTATATGCCATTTCGGGCATCATACTCAATCATTTACCCGATCACGACCCTGCATATCGCACCGAAATCGGTACCTTGTCGTTTCCGGCAAATCTTTCGCAACAGGCATTGAACGAGGCTTGGCAGGCAGAACGACAGATGCCTGCCATAAAAAAAATATTATCCATTGATGAAAATCATTTTCGGCTGATGTTAAATGGTGGCGTTGCCGTTTATAATTCGACCACCGGCACGGTGGATTATGAAACCTATCGGCAACGATTTTTCATTTATTGGCTGAACCGACTGCATTACAGCAAAGTAAAGGCTTGGAATCCGGTCGCCGATTTTTTTGCGGCGTCGGTTATTTTTTTAGCCATTTCCGGACTGTTTATCGTCAAAGGCAAACGTAGCATTTCCGGAACAGGCAAGTGGTATCTGCTCGTCGGATTGCTGATTCCGGTGATTTTCGTGATAATTTCCTGTTTAGGCTAAAAAAAAAACCATTCAATATTGTCAGGTTAAATTTTTTTTATACCTTTGCGGCGGATATAAAGGCATTATATATGAAACGTATATTGATTGTTCTGATTGATCTCATGATCATTTATGCATCTATCTTACTATCTTACAAGGTATTAGGAAGCACCCTGCAAGCTTATTGGTATAATTTATGGGCATTTTATGCCATCTACCCTTCGGTTTCGGTAATCACTATTGTCCTGATTTATGCGCTGGACATCTACAAATTCAGTTACAAATCTATCAGCGACCTCCTCTATTCGGTTTTTTTGCTGTCATTTTTGTTGATGATCGGCATTATGGCGACCTGTTTTTTCGTGCGGGGGCTGGCTTTTTTCTTTCCGCGAAGTATTTTGCTGACCAGCGCCATCCTTTATTGGCTCGGGCTGACGGTCTGGTATTGTATTTTATGGACATATTCGCAAAAGCGGATCCGCCGGAAACATATTATTGTCATCGGACCTCATGCAAATCAGTTAGCGCTCAAAATCAAAGAGAACGCCCATTCGTCGTATATCATTCAGCATACTTGTCAGGAAAATGATGAGAAATTGGACGAGAAGCTTGCTGCTACCGACATTGTTTATATGACTGCCGGAGTAACGGGCGCCACTCGCGATAAAATTTTGCGCTATACCATTCAGAACAATATCCGCACGTTTTTCATTCCTGCCTATCGCGATCTGATCACGATGACGGCGACTATTGACAAAACGGATGATATTCCGACTTTTCTTGTCGATAAACAGGGATTGAGCGTGGAAGAAGCTTTTATCAAACGGATGGTCGATTTGCTGTTGGCGACGATCGGATTTATTGTCTTACTGCCCATATCGGCGGTGATTGCGCTGCTGATAAAAACCGACGGCGGACCGATGTTTTACAAGCAAGACCGGCTCACCAAAGATGGTAAGATATTCAAAATCTTCAAATTTCGTTCGATGGTGCCGAATGCCGAAAAGTTGTCGGGTCCTGTTTTGGCGGAAAAAGACGATCCGCGCATCACGAAAATAGGACATTTCATTCGTGCTACCCGCATCGACGAAATTCCGCAACTGATCAACATTTTCAAAGGCGATATGAGTATTGTAGGACCTCGTCCGGAACGCCCCTATTTCACCGAAACTTTTGCCCTGAAAACGCCTTTTTACCTTCAACGGCTGAAAGTGAAAGCCGGATTGACCGGTCTGGCGCAGGTAGAAGGACGCTATAATACCTCGTTTGAAGATAAATTGCGTTACGATTTGATGTATATCAGCCGCTATTCGCTGTTTCGCGATTTGTTGATTATTATGAGAACTGTCAAAATATTGTTTGAAAAAGAATCGACCGAAGGAGTCGTGATTTCGGAAAAAAGAGTTTAGATATGCCACAGCCCCTCATTTCAGTTGTCGTTCCGGTCTATAAAGTAGAAAAATATCTGCCGATTTGTATTCAAAGTATTTTAAATCAGACAGTTAGTGATTTTGAATTGCTGTTGATTGACGACGGAAGCCCTGACCGTAGCGGCGTTGTTGCCGATGAATATGCGCAGCAAGACGCCCGTATCCGCGTTTTTCACAAACCCAACGGCGGCGTCAGTTCGGCACGCAATTTCGGATTGGAACACGCAAGGGGACAATGGGTGTGCTTTATCGACAGTGATGATTGGGTAGAGCCTGACTTCTTAGCGCATCTCTTGAATTGCAGCGCTGTCGCCGAGTTCAGAGCGGCGGGGCACCGCGAATACACCGAGACCGGTTTTCGCGAATACAAGCCTGCCGACGAATATTTTATGGAAGATACGATGCGCTTGTTTTATGAAAAGCACATCGCCTCGTCGATCAGCCGGACGCCTTGGGGCAAACTGCTGTCGATGCGACCCATTCGCGAACATCATTTGCGTTTCGATACGGAAGTCTGGTTCGGAGAAGATACTTTGTTCATTTGCAGCTATTTGCGATATATCAAACAGATAGTTATTGTCGGCGAAACGGATTATCATTGGCGCTATTCCGACTCGTCGCTGTCGCGCATTTCGCAGGTCAAGGCGTGGGGCGATTTCATAGCAAAATATGAAAAACAGGTCATTGCCGTTTTGCTGGAACGCTATCCCGATTCGTTTCCGATTCGCAAACATTGGGCAGAACGCTGCCTCGATTTGTTGTTTTTGCAAATCGAACATCTTTATATGGAAGAACAATTGCCGAGCCAAGCCCGTCGGCAAGCTTTGGCATCGTTTTTCGCTCATCTGAAAGCCTATCCGTTCAACTATCTGAAAGCCGACCGAGGCGAGATGTTTCTCTTTGAAGCCTTGCTGTATCATATCGGCAATTTGTATTTGGCAGACGCCATTCTGTATTCCTTTTGGACACTCAAAAAACATATCAAACATAAAAAAACATGAAAATAGCAATTCTTATTACTGCCTACAAAGATTTTGGGCATATTTCCGACATTATCGACTGTTTTGACAGCCGTTTCAATTTTTACATTCATATTGATAAAAAGAGCAAAGAAAATTTTTCGATGCTGACGAACCGTCCGAATGTGCATCTATATCGTAAATATACGGTGCATTGGGGCAGTATCAACCACCTCAAAGCGGCACTTTTGTTAGCGACGGAAGCCATTGAACATGAAGATAATATTTATTTTCACCTGATCAGCGGGCAAGATTTTCCGGTGCGTCCGGTCAGCGATTTTATACAGTTGGATTTTTCGCACGATTATTTGTCGTCTTTTCCCTTGCCCTACCTGCCTTGGTCGCCCGAAGGAGGTATGGAACGCTATACTTATTATCATCTGTATGATCTTTTAGATCCCAAAAAACCGTTTCAGAACATGCTGATTCAGTTTGTTTATCAGCTGCAACGACGTTTGGGCGTCAAACGCAAGCTCGATATACCCGAATTGGCAGCGCTCTATGGCGGCGGATTGTATTGGAGTCTGTCGCGCCTGACGCTCAGCTATGTTTTAGAATATACGCGGCATCATCCGGCATTTCTGAACCGTTTGCGTTATACTTGGTGCGCCGAAGAAATCTATTTTCAGACCATTCTGCTCAATTCGCATTATGCCGAGTCGATCAAAAACACGAACCTGCGTTATATTGACTGGAAATCGGGCAGGGGCGGCTATCCGGCGTTTTTAGACGAAAGCGATTACGACGCCATCAAGCAATCCAAAGCGCTGTTTGCCCGCAAATTCGACGCCCGTTCGCAGGCTTTGAAACAGCAATTTCAGCGCGAACATTTATTGGATAAAGAGAAACGCCTCAACAATCAATGACTGCGTCGTAGTCGTGCCACAGGGATATTCAGCTGTTCGCGATATTTTGCTACCGTGCGACGGGCGATGTCGTAGCCTTTTTCTTTCAGGACGATCATCAAAGCGTCGTCGGTCAGCGGGTTTTGTTTGTCTTCCGCATCGACGCAGGCTTTCAGGATAGATTTCAGCTCTTTGGTTGAGATTTCTTCCCCTTCGTCGTTGGTCATAGATTCCGAGAAAAAGAATTTCAGGGGAAAAACGCCCCAGTTGGTTTGCACATATTTGCTGTTGCAGACCCGCGAAACGGTTGAAATATCGTAGCCGCTTCGTTCTGCTACGTCTTTCAAAATCATCGGTTTAATATCTGTTTCGTCGCCGGAAAGGAAAAAATCGTGCTGAATTTTCATCAGCGCCTGCATGACATTTTGCAAAGTAACATCGCGCTGTTTGATGGCGTCGATAAACCATTGTGCCGCATCTATTTTTTGTTTGATAAACGACAGCGCTTCGCGATTTTGGGCATTTTCTTTTTCTTTGGGGACAGAATAACGTTGCAGCATATCGTTGTATTCTTCATTGACGCACAGATCGGGGATATTACGTTTGGGCATCATCAACATCGTTTTTCCGTTCAGTGTTTCGACCACAAAATCGGGGGTTACCTGCGCCATTTTTGTATCGTTGCTGCCGACAAAAGCATTGCCGGGTTTAGGATTCAGCAATTTGATTTCGCGGATAGCCTGTCGCAGGTTGTCGTCGGAACAGTTCAGCTGCTGTTTCATTCGCGGATACTGATTTTTGATAAAAGCCTCGTAAGCCGTTTCCAAGATTTTGATTGCCAAAAGGCGGGCGGCATCGGGCTTTTTTCGTTGCAATTGCAAGAGCAGACATTGGCACAAATCGGTGGCGGCAATTCCGGCAGGATCCAAACTTTGCACGATTTGCAGGACGCGGGCGACTTCTTCCGTCGAAGCGTCTATCGCATACTGAAACGCCAAATCGTCGGACAGCGATTCCAAGTCGCGTCGCATATAGCCGTCGTCGTCAATGTTGCCGATGATGTATTCGCCGATGATCAAATCAGTATTCGAGAGGTTTTTCAAATGCAACTGGTTGAGCATAAACTCCTGAAACGTTTCCGCTTCTGCAAAAGGCGATTCGCGGCGTTGTTCGCTTGTGTCGTATTGTTGTTGCAGCTTGTAATCCGGAATATCGTCTTCGGTGCGATAGTCGCCCCAAGAATCATCGTCTTCGGTCGTATTTTGATCCGCTGAATATTCATCGGAAAACGAATCAAGGTCATCTTCCGTGCTTGTGTCCGTCAATTCGCTCAATGCAGGGTTTTCTTCCAACTCGTCGTTGATCCGGTTTTCTATTTCCAACGAATTGAGTTCCAACAACTTAATCTGTTGAATCTGCAATGGGGACAACTTCTGTTGCTGCTTCTGTGTCAATTGCTGTCGAATCATATTTTTCGTTTTTGGGTTGCAAATATACAGCTTTTTCATGGATTAACATTATTTAATTGCATAAAAAATCAAAAAACTTTTTTTGTTCCAAAAGTTTTCTTTACCTTTGCGCCTCGAAATACAATAATTTGATCTTTCATTTGTCTGTATATTCAGACAAGCGACAAACAGATATGGAATTACGAAATAAAATTATCGCATTGGCATTACCGCTTTTTCTGAAAAACGGTATTCGCAGCATGACGATGTCGGACATTGCCAACGAGCTGGGCATGTCGAAACGGACACTGTATGAGGCATTTCGCGACAAAGACGAGCTGCTCGAAGCTTGTTTGACTTTGCACAACGAGCAGATGGATCTGGAAATCGAAGATATGAAAATCCATTCGGACAATATTATCGACTTGTTCATTCATATTTACGGTCAGTATTTGCATCGCATGAACGACATCAATCCGTATATGATTCGCGATTTAAAAAAATATTATCCGGCAATCTATGAAAAGATCCATCAAAGACAGGAGGCAAGCTACAATATTTTCATTCCTTTGCTTAATCAAGGCGTTCAAGAAGGTTTGATCAGGAAGGAATTGCATTTCGAGATTCTGCTGTTTTTGATCAAAGCGCAATTCAATTCTTTGATTGGCGAGAAATTGCCGAATACGCAATATTCTCCCCATGAATTTATTCGCACCATATTGTTGCATTTTATGCGGGGAATTGCGACGCCTGCGGGCAACGAGATGATCGACAAATTTATAGAGAAGACAGAAAACTCAAATTAAACAATAATAGAATTTATGGCAAAAAATTTAAGCAAAAAGATTAGTTTAGGTATCATTACAGTCCTCTTGCCCTTCTGGATACAGGCGCAGGAGGCGGGCGCACCGGTGGTTATCTCGTTAGATCGCGCCATCAAAATCGCCTTGAGCGAAAATCCGACAGTGAAAGTGGCAGATTTGGAAATCCAAAAACAAAAGTATGCCAAACAATCGGCACAGTCGGCGCTGTATCCGCAAATCGACTTGATAGGGCAATACAGTCGCGCTATTCAAAAACAAGTGATGTACATGGACAACGCATTTGATATGGAGTCCATGCTCGATCCGTTGATCACACCGATGTTGGATGGCGTGGGACGGACTTTTGCCGGTGCAGGCGTCAATCCTGCCGACTATCAGGCAAACATGGCGCAGGCGCAGGCGGATTACGCAGCTGCCCATCCGAGCACTTCATCTTCTGATGATGGCATCAGTGTCGGGCGCGACAATACTTATACGGGCGGTTTGCAGTTGCAGTGGCCACTTGTCGTGCCAACATTATGGAAACAGTTGGAACTCACCAGCTTACAAGTAGAACTTGCGGTCGAAGAGGCTCGCTCGTCGAAAATCAACATGGTCAATTCGATCCGAAAAGCTTATTACGGCGCATTGTTGGCGCGGGATGTGCAAAATCTGTATCAGGAAAGCTACGACAATGCCATTCTGACTTACAACAATATCAACGACAAATTCAAACAGGGAATTGTCGCCGAGTTTGACGTTATCAGAGCCGATGTGAATGCGAAAAACATCAAGCCAAGCCTGATTCAGGCGCAAAATTCCTACAATATTGCTATCTTGTCGCTCAAAGCTTTGATGGGCATTAATATGGATCAGGAGATCACTTTGGACGGCAGTTTGTCGGATTACGAACAGGATTTATCGGCGGAATTGTTGAGTATCAACCGCACGCTGGAAGGCAATTCGGATTTGAAAAAATTTGATATTCAAAACGAGCAGTTGAAAAAAACATTGTCGCTCTACAAAGCGCAATATTATCCGACGATCGCCCTGTCCGGTAAATACATGTACCTGTCGATGAACAATGATTTCAAATTCGGCGATTACCGTTGGAATCCTTATTCGACAGTTGATTTGAGTATTTCCATTCCCATTTTTGACGGATTGAAAAAGCACAAGGATATTCAGCAAACAAAAATTTCGCTGCAACAAATGAAATGGCAACGCGAAGAAGTGGTGCGAAATCTGAAATTAGCGGTGGATAACAATATCAGTATGATGACCAATTATGTGGAACAAGTCATTTCGACGAAAGACGTAGTGGCGCAAGCGCAAAAAGGTTATGAGATTTCGCAAAAATTATACGACACAGGTATGGGGACCTTGCTTGATTTGAACACTTCTCAGCTGGGATTGATTCAGGCAAGTCTGTCGTTCAATCAGGCAGTCTATAACTTTTTGGCGTCAAAAGCCGATTTGGACAAAACATTAGGCGTAGAGCCTCCTGCCGAAAATGAGTAACAATAAAAAATAATAACACTAAAAAATTATACATCAATGAAGAGAATCAATTATTTATTTCCCATTTTAGGTTTGGGAATACTGATGTCTTGCAGCAGTAAAACAGCACAAGATACAGAGAAAGAAAATACGACGGTCAAAGTGAAAACTTCTACCGCACAGTTGCAAACGGTTGCACAAATTACGACCTATACGGCAAATGTTCAAGCCGATGTGGTCAATCAGATCACCCCTGCTATGGGCGGTCGCATCGAAAAAATCTATGTCGAAGTCGGCGACCGTGTCAATAAAGGGCAATTATTAGTGCAAATGGAGTCGTCGAACTATCGCCAACAGAGCGCTCAATTAGCCAATTTGGAACGCGACTATCAACGCTATACCGATTTGTTAAGCGTCGGTGGGGTGGCGCAACAGACAGTCGATCAACTCAAAACACAGATAGATGTTTTGAAAGCCGCCATCCAAAATATTGAAGACAACACCCAGTTGCGCAGCCCGATCACAGGCATTATCACGGCGCGTAATTACGACAACGGCAATATGTTCGCCCAGTTACCAATTTTGACGGTGCAACAGCTCAATCCGGTCAAAGCGATTATTTATGTGTCCGAAGGAGATTTCACCCGCGTCAAACCGAATATGCCCGTTACGCTGCAATTGGATGTTTATGGCGACGAACAATTCACAGGAAAAGTAACTTTGATCTATCCGACGATCGACGCCTCGACGCATACTTTCGGCGTGGAAGTAACCATCAACAATGCGAACAATCGCGTCCGTCCGGGCATGTACGCCCGCATCAGCCTGAATTTCGGCGAAGTGCAACACATTGTCATTCCCGATGCAGCCGTTCAAAAACAGGCGGGCGCAAACGACAAATATGTCTTTACGATTGAAAACGGGGTCGCCAAATACCACAAAATAGAACTCGGACAACGCTTGGGCGACACCTACGAAATCATATCGGGCATCGAACCCGGACAAGAAGTCGTCATCGCCGGACAAACACGCCTGATTGAAGGCAGCAAAGTCGAAGTTATCAATAATTAATCGAATAATTATGAGCTTATATTCAACTGCGGTCAAAAAACCCATTACCACAGCCCTGATCTTCATTGGGGTTGCCATCTTCGGTCTGTTTTCTTTTACGAAACTGCCGATAGATTTGTTTCCTGAAATAGAAACCAACACGCTGACAGTGATTGTAGCCTATCCGGGCGCCAGCGCGTCGGACATTGAAACCAACGTTACGCGACTCTTGGAAAACAGTCTGAATACGGTGGAAAATCTGAAAAAAATCACTTCTCAATCGAAAGACAATATGTCGTTGGTTACGCTCGAACTCAATTACGGGTCGAATATCGACATTGCTACCAACGATGTGCGTGACAAAATAGATATGGTCAAATCGTCGCTTCCGGACGGTATTTCGACGCCTATCATTTTCAAGTTTTCGACCGATATGATGCCGGTAGTGATCTATTCGGCGACGGCAAAAGAAAGCGTCAACGGTCTCTATAAAATTTTGGACGAAAAAGTTTCCAACCCGCTCAACCGTATCGAAGGAGTGGGTGCAGTCAGTATTGCAGGCGCTCCGCAACGACAAATTCAAGTCGAAGTGATCCCCGAAAAATTGGAAGCCTACAACTTGACCGTCGAACAGATTGCGCAAGCCATTCAGATGGAAAACCTGAACGTTCCGGCAGGCTCTTTCGATGTGGGAACGACAACTTACACGCTACGTGTCGAAGGCGAATTTAAGGCAAGCGACCAACTGTTAGACATTGTCTTGGGCAGCCGCAACGGACGCAATGTCTATCTGCGCGACGTAGCAACGATTGTTGACGGGCTGCAAACCCGTATTCAGGAATCATACACCAATCGCGTACAGGGCGCTATTGTGATTGTCCAGAAACAGTCGGGCGCCAATACCGTCGCCATTGCAAAGAAAGTCAATCAAGTGATGCCGGAATTGCAGAAAACTTTGCCGCCCGACGTTACGCTCTCGTTGATGATGGACACGTCCGACTTCATTCAACAGTCGGTCGATTCGCTGACGGAAACCATTCTTTTGGCGGGGCTGTTCGTCATTCTCGTCGTGATGTTTTTCCTCGGACGCTGGCGGGCAACGGTTATCATCATCATTGCGATACCGATGTCGCTCATTGCCTCGTTCATCTATTTGATGGTGTCGGGCAGTTCCCTGAACATTATTTCACTTTCGTCATTGACCATCGCCATCGGGTTGGTGGTGGATGACGCCATCGTGGTCTTGGAAAATATCACCAAACATATTGAGCGAGGCAGCACGCCCAAAGAAGCGGCTATCTATGCCACCAATGAGGTGGGGGTAGCGGTGATTGCCTCTACGCTGACCATTCTTGCCGTATTTTTGCCGCTGACTATGACAAGCGGTATGGCAGGCGTGATCTTCGGCGAATTGGGCTGGATGGTAACCATTATGATTACCGTTTCGTTGATCGTGGCTTTGTCGCTTACGCCGATGTTGTGCTCGCAAATGTTGCGTCTGACGCAGACACAAGGGAAATTTTTCGACCGTCTGCATGCGCCTGTCAAAGTTTTTCTTGACAAACTCGACCGCGCTTATGCCCGATTAGTGAATATCTGCGTGCGCAATCGTTGGAAGACATTGGCAATATGCGCTTCCGTATTCCTTGTGATTATGGTTCCGGCTTTGAGTGTCGTCAAATTCGACTTTATGCCTTCGAGCGATAACAGCATTATTCAGGCGACAGTCTATATGCCGACGGGTACGCGCATGGAGGTTGCACGGACGGCAGCGTTGAAAATAGACAGCCTTATCAGAGTGGCTTATCCGAATGAAATCCGTACTTTGCAATTCCGTGTAGGACAAGCCGACGAAAGCAACACTATGGCAGCCATGCAGGAAAATGGTTCCAATCTGATCACCTATATCATTCGTTGTACGGAACCTGATGAGCGTACCGCTACCATCTACGACATAGCCGACCGTATGCGGCAGGAATTAGACAATATGCCCGAATTGTATAAATATACGGTAACGCCGGGCGGCAGCAACGGAATGATGGGGACAGGCGCCAGCGATTTGGACGTCGAAATCTACGGTTATGATTTGGCTGTAACCGACAAGATTGCCGCCGAGTTTAAAAACCGTTTGGCGTTGGTCAAAGGCTTGCGCGATATTAATATCAGCCGTCAGGACTATCGTGTGGAATATCAGATTGATTTCGACCGTGAAAAATTGGCGGAAAACGGGCTTAATTCCGCAACGGTTGCCTCGTTTGTCCGCAACCGCATCAACGGCTCTTATACTTCGACTTACCGCGAAGATGGCGACGAATACGATATTGTTGTTCGCTACGACGAGGCGCACCGGCAATCGTTGGAAGATATAGAAAATATCACGGTCTATAACAGCATGGGTACGCCTATCAGAATAAAAGAACTCGGAACGCTGGTAGAGCGTCAATCTCTGCCGCAAATCGACCGACAAAACCGCGAACGCATTGTCAAAGTGTCGGGATCGATCTATAAAGCAGCCTTGAGCGACGTCATTGCCGACGCCAATAAAATTATTGCCGACATGACCAATGAAGGACTGATTCCGTCCGAAATAGGCATCCGCATCGGCGGTTCGTATGAAGATCAGCAGGAAACTTTCGGCGATTTGACGCTGTTGATGTTGCTCTGTGTGCTGTTGGTATATATTGTGATGGCAGCGCAATTTGAATCGCTGACCTATCCGTTTATCATTGTCTTGTCGCTGACTTTCGGCGTGGCAGGCGTGTTTCTCGCCCTGATGCTGACCGGACAATCCGTCAGCTTGATGTCCTTGATTGGGATGGTGATGCTGATTGGTATTGTGGTGAAAAACGGTATCGTGTTTATAGACTACGCCAACCTGAATCGCGAGCGCGGCTTGTCGATTGATCGTGCCATTGTATCCGCCGGTCGTTCCCGTCTGCGTCCTATTTTGATGACGACGGCAACTACCATTCTGGGTATGATTCCGATGGCGCTTCCGCGTGGATCGGGTTCCGAAATGTGGCAACCGATGGGTATTGCTGTTGTGGGCGGTTTGACACTTTCCACCATACTGACCCTGCTCTATGTGCCGGCATTGTATTCGATTTTCGGCGCAAATGGCGTCAAACGGCAAAGAAAAAAATGGCGCAAAAAAAGCCATGCTTAATTCTTAATTTAATTTGTAATTAAAATGAAATCAGTATTCATCCCTTACAATCAAGCTTATAAAGATCGCTTGATAGATATATTGGAAAAATTGGCTATCCGCGGATTTACCCGCTGGGAGCAAGTAGAAGGACGCGGCTCGGTCAAGGGCGAGCCGCATTACGGCAACCATGCATGGCCTACGCTTAATTCCGCTTTGCTGACCGTCATACCCGATGACCGAGTTGATGATCTGTTGGCACAAATCCATGCATTAGACATTCAGACAGAGGCGCAGGGCATCCACGCCTTTGTCTGGAATGTAGAAAAGAGTGTGTAGTGTTCAAAAGCTGTATTGCAGCCGCAAAGTGAAAACGTCATCGTGTAAAGCGGCATACAAGGCATTGGTTTCCCTGTTTTTCCACTCATACAAAGCAGCCACGCGCAGGTGCGGGAGAATATCCCAATATGCGCCCAAACCAAAAGTCTGTAGCCGCAAATCGGTGGTAGCGCCCACTTCGTTGCCCGCCATTTCCTTGTTGGGATCGTAGCTGTCGTAGCGCAATACGATGGCGCAGGGCAAGGCGCCGAGATTTTGTATCCACGCGAGATAACCGCCTGCAAAGGGACGCAAGTAGCTTGCCTTTGTGGGCGGTAATTCGTTGCCGCTTTTGCTGCTGCCTGACGATCCGGGTTGTTGTCCGCTGATCCATTCCGCCCTGATTTGCGACCATCCTAACGAGGTTTTGAAGGCTATTTGCGCGTCCATACCGAAGTATTCGCGGCGAGCAAATTGTCCGCGATTGCGCGGGTTGTCATTCAGTACAAAACGGTGATTTTGCATGCGGAAGACGCTGTCGGTCGCCTGAAATACATTGCCGTGATAGACAGACGCGCCTAATCCGTAGCGAAAGTTTCCGATGTTTTCCGTCCATTGCATCCGTCCGATAAAGTCGCGTTTGGAGTCGGTCTCCCATTTCACGCCATTGCCGGTGAACCATCCGAATTGTACTTTCAAACGGCGCCACCACGAACTTGCAGGAGCTTGCATCGCAAACATCAAACCCATATCGCGCTCATCGGGAAAAAGCATTTGCGTCAAAGTCGAACTTTCGAGCGCCTCCTGCAAGGCAGACGAATAATTGACTTCGTAGCCGAAAATACATTCCATCAAACCCGCTTTGAGGCTGAACATATCCAACCAAGGTTCTTTTACTTGAATCGACGCATCTTTCAGCGTGAAACCGTTTTCAGACACGTTAGCCTGCACCACAGCGGTCAATAATTGCTCTCTGCAAGTGAGTTTGATGCGTCCGCGCCGAATGCCGATGCGTTGAAATGCTTCGTCTCGGTTTTCGTTGGGGGCGCCGATTTTGAGCGAGGCGTCTTTTTCTCCATACTGATACTGGGTTTGTACAAAGCCCGACCATTTGATTTCTTGCGCCTCCACATACAAGCAGAGGCAAACGACACAAAGAAGTACAAAAATTTTTTTCATTAAGTCATCAAATTACGGCGCGAAATTATATAATATTTCAGAGATAGCCAAAAATTCGTCTTCAAAATTGGGAGTAAAAACGCCTTTTCCGACGAGCGAGCGGATTTCGTCGGGCGACCAAAAACGCACTGCGTCAATCTCTTCCGTATCAAAAACAATCGCACCTTCGTAAAGGGTTTTGTAGGAATAAACAAATTCTTTTTCGACGTCAGATTCAAAAATATATGAGCGCAAAAATTCGGGAACGAAATCAGCAATGCCCAATTCCTCACGGGCTTCACGCTGCAAAGCCGTTGCCACTTCTTCTCCGAAATCGACATGTCCGCCGACGGAGGTATCCCATTTGCTGGGCTGAATATCTTTGCGCGGCGAGCGTTTCTGCAACAGCCATTCGCCGTTCCGGTTGAAAACATGCAGATGCACGACCGGATGCAGGGGCTTACTGCCGCTATGACATTCGCGTCGGCTGGCGCTGCCAATCACTTCGCCCTGTTCATTCACCAAAGGAAAAATTTCATCTACTGTCATAATTTGTCATTAAAGTTCAACATAATATTTTTTCTGATAATGCGGCGTCAATTCCGGATGAAAAATCGCAATCAAATCCGCCAAGAGCCAATCGGGATGTAAGGGCAATTCGCTGTAATAGTTTGCCTTCGATAGCGTATTACATACGAAGATCTTGTGCCGTCGGCAGGCGTCGAATAGCGTATAATTGGCATATTCACGCGCCAACTGCTGATAGTCCAAAGGCTGCGGACTGTAATATCTGAACAGCCAAAAATCAGCTTGTTCCGCCCGCTCCAAAACTGTTTCAAAAGAGTAGGGGACTGATCCGGATTCGTCGTTGTCGCGAAACAGATAATCGGCTCCGGCATCTGCCAAGAGGTGCGCAAAATAGCTTTTTCCGCCGGGCATATACCAAATATCGCCGTATTTTTTCTCCATCAAAACCGTCGGACGTTGCACTGCTTGCGTCGCTTTGTCTTTCAACTGATTGTAAGCCGAAACGGTCGCATGAAACAGCGAATCCGACTTTTCCGCCAGACCAAATAGCCGTCCGAAAACGCGGATCCATTCCGCTTGCCCCAAAGGATGCGATTCCATCCATTCTAAACACGGCAAAGTCGGCGACGATACGCCATTGAAATTTTCCGTGCCTGTTTCATTGACCGGATTGGAAAACAGCATCTCCGGCTCCATCATGATCAACTGTTCAATATTCGGCTGCGACGCTCTGCCTATATCCTGAATTTTTTCTGCCCGAACAGCTTCCTGTACTGCCGGAATTGCCACATATTGCGGCTCAGCAATGCCTTGCAAGGACGATAAAACACCCAGCTCGTTCATCATTCCGCAGACTACAGCCGAAAAAGCGACTGTCCGATCGAGAGGTATGCGCACGACAACGCCCTGCGGAAGGTGCGGCGACAAATCGGCGTCTTTCGGCGCCAAAACATAACGTTGGAGTATTTTGCTACGATTCCAGGGGTTGATAATGGAAAGCAGCGTATAATCGGCATGCGTTTCAAGCAGAAAGCCTTGCGCATAATAAATGCTGTCGGAGGCGTTGGTCGGCGTTGTCAAAAATTTTTCGTCTTTGTTCCGACATGCAACAAAACAGGCAATCGACAGGAACAGCAAGCCCGTTTTCAGGTGTTGAATCCTCATTGTCATATCATTTTTTTGGGAACGGTCGCTTGAAATTCTTTCAAATAATACGGCTCAAAATAGGCGGTATTGACGAAATCCTGTGCCGCGTAAGCTTGATTAGCCAATCCAATCATCGTCTCCGCCGTCGGATAAATATCAGGCAGGAATTGCGCTTGGGGCGACCAAATCACCGTTTGACACTTCTCTGCGCCGGTTCCAAAAAACACGATCGGTTGCTGCGCCAAGTCTTGCTGATAACTTTTTGTGTCAATAACTTCGGCTTTCGGCTTGCGAATTTCGTTTAGCTGAAGATCATACAACGCGCTATAAACTTCCATCCGTCGCGCATCCAACATAGGACAAAGCAGACCGTTTTGAATGTCATAGGCGGAAAGCGCCGCCACTGCAAGAATTTTCAGTGTTGGAACCGCGATCAACGGCACGTTCCAACCGTAACACAAGCCTTTGGCTTCGGACAAGCCGATGCGCAAACCGGTGTACGATCCGGGACCGGCGCTGACTGCTACGGCGTCTGTTTTTATTCCTGCTTTCTCTGCATACTTGACAGCGTCGGCGACGAATACGCCCAACAGCGAAGCATGCGAAACTTCTCCCTCATGAATTTTGTTGAAAACAGATTGCCCATCTACCGAAAAATTCACCGAACAGACCGAAGTTGAGGTCTCTATTGATAATAAATTTGCCATTTTTTTCATTTTACTCGGCAAAGGTATTCATTTATTTGAAAAAAAATGCTACTTTTGCAGAAACTATTTATTCTATGCTTCAATCAATGACAGGATTTGGGAAATCAACCACCGAAATTCCCAATAAAAAAATTGTAGTGGAAATCAAATCACTCAACGGAAAACAGTTGGATATTAATTCAAAAATTCCTACTGCTTATCGCGAAAAAGAAGTGGAAATGCGCACCATGCTTTCTCAAACTATCGAGCGTGGAAAAGTCGATTTTCTTGTGTCGGTCGAACAGTCGGATGCCAGCGGCGCCTCGAAAATCAATCCGTATGTGATTCAAGCCTATTACAACCAGATCAGAGAAACCGTTCAACAGATGGATATTACATTTCCCGAAAACTGGTTGTCGGTCGTCCTGCGCCTGCCGGAAGCGGTCAGAACGGAAATCGTAGATTTGGACGAATACGAATGGAAACTGCTGCATCGCACGGTCAAAGAAGCATTAAACCACTTGGTCGCTTTTCGCACACAGGAAGGAAAAATGATCGAAGAAGTCTTGCAAACAAAAATCGAAGCCATTGCCGAACTCTTGTCGCAAATCGACCAATACGACGCCGAACGCACCGTCAAAATCAAACAGCGGATGGAAGAATCGTTGCGCAAGTTAGAGGTGGTGAGCTACGACGAAAACCGTTTTGAACAGGAAATGATCTACTACATCGAGCGATTAGACATCAGTGAAGAAAAAGCGCGATTGGATAACCATCTGAAATATTTCCTGACAACCATGCACACCGAACACAGTCAGGGACGCAAATTGGGCTTCATTGCGCAGGAAATGGGACGCGAAATCAACACGCTCGGCTCGAAATCCAATCACGCAGAAATGCAAAAATTGGTGGTGAGAATGAAAGACGAATTAGAACAAATCAAAGAACAAGTATTGAATATATTGTGAAAGGGAAACTCGTCATATTATCGGCGCCGTCAGGCTCAGGCAAATCCACGATCATCAACCATTTGTTGAAAGAAGGATTGCCGTTAGAATTTTCCATCTCTGCCACCAGTCGTCCGGCTCGTGGCGCAGAACAAGACGGCGTGGAATATTATTTCATTTCTCCTGATCTCTTTCGCGAAAAAATCCGTCAGGGAGAGTTCCTCGAATACGAAGAAGTCTATCCCAACCGTTTCTACGGCACCCTGAAATCGGAAGTAGAAAACAAACTCGCCGATGGCAAAAACGTTATCCTCGACGTGGATGTCGCCGGAGGGCTGAATATCAAAAAACGCTACGGCGACCAAGCCCTGCTACTCTTCATCCAGCCGCCTTCGATAGACGAACTGCGGCGGCGATTGGAACATCGAGGCACCGATTCGCCCGAAGTCATTCAAGATCGAATCGCCAAAGCCGATTACGAATTAAGTTTGGCTTCGCAATACGACAAAGTAATCATCAACGACGATTTGGAACGCGCAAAACAGGAAACTAAATCATTAATATATAATTATTTAACTCATAAAATATGAAAATAGGACTTTTTCCGGGCTCATTTAGCCCCATTCATGTAGGACATCTGGCAATAGCAAATCATCTTGCCGAGTATGAAGGTTATGAACAAATCTGGTTTTTAATTTCGCCACAAAACCCACTAAAAAAGAAAAACAATTTGCTCGACCAAAATTTTCGTTTGGAACTGTTGAAAGAAGCGGTTGGCGACTACGACAAATTTGTGGTATCCACTTTGGAGTGGGATATGCCGCAACCTTCTTATACCATCAACACCTTGCAGAAACTGCGGGTACTCTATCCCAACGACACCTTTGAACTGATCATCGGCTCCGACAACTGGGCAACCTTCCACCGATGGAAAGATTATCAGTTAATACTCAAAAACTTCAAAGTGCTGATCTATCCGCGCAGAGGATCCGACCGCATCACGATTTTTCATCCGAATGTCAGCTTGTGCCGAACCGCACCGAAAATTGAAATGTCGTCCACCGCAATTCGTAAAGCCATCGCCACCGGCAAAGACTTGCGATTCTATATGCCAACCGGAATGTTTCAACGATTGGCAGACAGCGGACTGATTCCGCTCGAACCGGAAGAAATACCCGCGTTGACCGGCGAACCGGCTGTCAATATCGTGATGCCGGATTTGAATATCACCGAATAAAATCGTTTTTTATGGCACAACACACCTTGGACGAATTAGACAGAAAAATTTTAAAAATGATCGTGGGCGATGCCCGTATCCCGTTTTTGGAAGTAGCTCGCGCCTGCAATGTGTCAGGCGCCGCTATCCATCAACGAGTGCAAAAACTGATCAATTCGGGCATTATCAAAAATTCCGAATTTATTTTGGATTATGCCAAAATCGGCTACGAAACATCGGCATATCTGGGCTTGTTTTTGAAAAATCCGGAATCATTTAAAGAGGTCGTCGCAAAACTGCACGACATCCCCGAAGTCGTCGAATGTCATTATCCGACCGGACAATATGACTTGTTCATCAAAATCTATGCTCGCAACAACCGACATTTACTCGACATCATCCACACAAAATTACAGCCCCTGGGTCTGGCACGAACCGAAACGCTGATTTCGTTCAAAGAAGCCTTCAAACGCAAAGCCCCCGTCGATATTGACTGGGAAGAGATTAGTGATTAGTGGTTAGTGGGGGGAACTGATAGTATCACGTTGAGTGATGCTATCAGTGGGACGTTAAGCGCGGGATCCCCTGAAAAACCTCATTTTTACCTCATCACAAACAAAACAACCTCAGTAGTAAACAAAGGTCTATCCCATCGTCCTACCTCATTACCTCATTAGCACAAAGGCAAAGAAGGGGATTCCGGCTTTCGCCGCCATGACGGTCGCATTGTAAAAAAAAATCCCCAAAAATTTGCATATTCAAAAATTATCACTATCTTTGCAAAAGCGTATAATACAAACTTGAAATCAAACATTTACCAATAAATATTCGCTATAATTGATGAAGTGCGACATAAAACCGGCTATACGCTGTTTTTTTACCATTTATTATTTCATTCAAAATTCAATCTTACTTTATCTATAGCCGGTTTTTTTAAAACATATTCACACCGAACACAGCATCCTGAAAGTTTTATAAATCCCAAAAAAATACAAATTATTGAGAATATATTGCGCAATCAAAAAATAAATGCGTAACTTTGTGGCTGTTTGGAATCATTTAAATTATACATCAATCATGAATACAACACTTGCAGGTCTTCGGACTGAAAATTTTGAAACGACAATCGGAGGAAAACCGGTTAAGTTATTTGTTTTGACCAACAAAAAAGGGGCAGAAGTAACCGCAACCAATTTTGGCGGAAAAATTGTGAGCATCTGCGTGCCGAGCAAACTCGGTAAATTGGTGGACGTCGTATTGGGCAAAAGCAATATCCAAGACTATACCAACGATCAGGAACCCTATTTCGGCGCATTATGCGGACGAGTTGCAAATCGCATCGCCAACGGACGCTTTACGCTGGAGGGAAAAGACTATGTTTTGGCGGTGAACAACGGACCCAACCATTTGCACGGCGGCATCGTAGGCTTTAATTCGGTTGTTTGGGACGCCAAACAGACCAATTCGCAAACGCTCGAACTGACTTACACTTCGCAAGACGGTGAAGAGGGTTATCCCGGAACATTACAGATCAAAGTCGTCTATTATCTGACCGATAATAACGCGCTTGAAATTAGTTATCAGGCAGTTACGGACAAAACAACCCTCATCAATCTGACCAATCATTCGTATTTCAATTTGGCAGGCGAAGGCGATCCCTACATTGGCGACCAGCTGTTACAGATTTTTGCCGACAAATATTTGCCTACCAATGACGTGGCTATTCCCTTTGGTGATCCGGCGCCGGTCGAAGGTACGCCTTTTGATTTTCGCCGACTGCATCCTGTCGGAAAATACATCGATCAACCCGATCAGCAGCTGATTTACGGCAATGGCTACGACCATACTTTTGTCCTCAATAAAGAAGGAAAAGATTTGACTTTGGCGGCTAAAGCCATTTCGCTGAAAACGGGTATCGTGATGGAAGTATTGACAACAGAACCGGGTGTACAACTATATACAGCCAACTACTGCGATGGAAGCTTTGTCGGCAAAAACGGACATACCTATCCGAAACGTTCCGCTTTCTGCTTGGAAACGCAACATTTTCCCGACAGTATTCACAACAAAGACTATCCGTCAACAGTGTTACATGCCAACGAAATATACTCATCTAAAACAGTTTTTCGTTTTTCAATAGACAACTATCTTTATGATTGATTTTTTAAAGAAATTCACCAATCTATCTACCTTTTTTGAGGATGAGGTCAATGAAGAACTCCTCAAAAAATCGCCGCTGACCAAAGAAGAAATATATGAACAGCTGTTCCGGAATTTGGAAGCGGCTCAAGTAGCCGACAAACGGATGTATTTTCGTTTTGCACGCTACACCGACAACGGACTTTGGGTCAAGACAGGCGGAATGATTGCGTTTATGCCTTTTGAATCGGCGCCTTGGAAGTATCCCGTCAACCAATATTGGCAATACATTATGCCTACTTTGACAAAAACACGCTTTCGCTGTAAAGTCATAGAAACAAAGCGAATAGAAGATGCGCGTTATGAAATTAAAGTCGATGCAGGTTCCTATCCGCCACACAGCATCCCATTGGTCATCGGCGCAGAACATACCGGTATCGTTTTAGAAAAAAACGAACAGGAATTATTGGTGGACATCGGCGTACATTTTCGATGGCGATACGGCTCAATGATGGGCGTCTTGCCCGTTGCGGAATGGAAAGGCGAACAATCTTGGGACGAAATCAATGTGCAGGACTTTGTCAAACTGATTTTTATAGATAAAAACGAAAAAGGCTTGGTCTTTACGCAGACTTTTGAAGACGAAGTACCGCTCACTATCGGACAAATCGTTACGGTACAGGTACATAGAGGCGAAAACGTGGCGCCCTATTTTATGATAGACGGCAAATACAAAGCCGATATGCCTGTAACCAAATTGATTTATCCCGAAAAAAAGCGGCGTATGCAAAAGTTGAAAGGACATTGGGCAGATGGCGACCTGATCAAATGCGAAGTGCTTGATTTTAAGCCGAAAAGAGGATGGGTGGTCAAATGTATTGACGAAGAATGGCTGTTTGAAGTCAATTGGTGTTCGGACGAAATGATTGATTACGTCGGACAAGAAGTGCCTGTTTTCGTGCATAAATCCGAAGAAGAAGGCACCCAATATCTGATCGACAACCGCTATGTTGCCAAGTTTCCTACCGGCGTGAAAACTCGTAATTTGGATACTTTGAACGATGGCGATGTCATACAATGTCGCGTCTATTCGATAGATGTTCAAAATCAGTTTTTTAGAGTAAGATGGCTTGACGCAAATAAACAGTAATTACAATCCGCGTCATTCCGGCGAAAGCCGAAATCTCTCTCCAATCGTTTAGCAACTGTCTTCGTGGGATGGCGGATCAAGTCTGCCATAACGCATCACAGCCCCTCATTAGCGTAACTAAAACGCAAAATACAGTCCTAGTCCGTATTGGCTGAAAGTAAATTCTATGGAAGATGTCTGTTTATTGTTTTGAACAAGGGTCAATGCTTTTTTTATTTTTCCTTCACCGACAAGCGCCATAATGATACCTCCCAGAGCAACGCAACCTCCGCCAGCCAGCATTGCCGTGTTGCCTTCTCCGCCAGCCAGCCGACCTCCTAAGTCATAACCAACGAAAAATGCGCCGACAGTACTCATTACCGTACCTACACTGCTTAAACTCCTGCCCGCTTTGAACATTTTGGCAGATTGCTCATTCGTAGCGCTGAGTATTGTCATAAAATCGTCGTAAGAAACCTGCTGACTGCCAATGTAATATTGGTTTGAGAATGAACCTCGTTTAAAACTAAACCACTCTGTATTAGTCGTTTGTTGAGCAAAAACCATTACCTGCGTCAGGCAAAGGAATAAAACAAATAAACTTTTTTTCATATTGATAGCGATTAATTGTATTGTTCGTAAAATAATTTTTAGCAAAGGTAGTCATTATTTTTGAATTTACCAAATAATTGGGAAAAAATTGCGCATCTCGAACAGACCGTTAATTCTTTTCAAGCCATTGGGTAGCATATCCGATATTCATATTTCGTAATCACCGGCAAAGATAGTGATTTTTTCGGTGAAATCATCAATTTTGT
>JAISUM010000090.1 GCA_031272095.1 Candidatus Symbiothrix sp.
TTTCGCAGCAGTAGAGCGACAGTGCCATCAGGGCTATATAAAATAACTTTGTGCGTTTCATGGTGTTTATTCTGTTAAAATCATTTGTTTAATATCTACTTTTTGTCCATCGGCGATCAGGGCATAATAATAGATGCCTGCCGGAAATTCTGAGCCGGAAATGATCAATGATCCTGCGCCACGCTGCTGAACAGGATATTGTTTCAACTGTTTGCCCTGCAAATCATAGATGCCGATAAATGCAGCGCTGATCTTGTCGGCAATGCTGTATTTAATAGTCGTCGCTTGTGAAAACGGATTGGGGGCATTTTGTTCCAATCGGCAATCGGAAACAATAGACGGCGTCGCTGATATTTTTTCGGCAACGTTTGATTGTGCTGCTATTTGCAAGCGCTTGCTTTGCAATTCTTCTATCTGCTCTTGCTGTCGGTCAATCAATTGTTGTTGTTCCTTGATTGCCTCAATCAGTAGTCCTGTAATTTCGCCGTAGGCAACGGATTTTCGACCGTCTTCATTGGTGAGAACGACTTCCGGAACAATTTTCTCAATTTCTTGCGCAATCACTCCAATGCGTGGTTTGGAGTATTTTTCATCCATCCATTTTGTCAGTTCTTCGGTCTCTTTGAGGTGCGATACGGGCAAGGGCTTCAATTGATAGCTGACGCCCCTTAATTGCAAGACTTTACTTAACGGCGACTGGATGTTTTCGATATTTTGTTTGAAGTTCCAATCGGAAATCGTATAATAAGCCGATGCATAGACGCCTGTTACATCAGCCGCAAAATACATTTGATCAGGATAATATCCGCGAATAAAATCCGTCATGGGATAATCTACCGTAACGAGCGTTGCCATTGCTGCCTGCCCATCCTGTTGAATAGAAAGTGCAGGATAATACGAGTTAAAAATCCGAACTTTGTAGGACTGATCCGGCGTCGTACCAAAACCTACATTCCCCACTGCATTCTTTTCTATTTGCGCCTGTGCCGCCAGACACAGCAACAAACATGCAGTAATCAATACTTTTCTTAATAATAACTTTGTGCGTTTCATAATCTGTGATATTTTAAATATTGTTGAACTCCTTGCATTTCGTAAAAAAATTTTAATTCGGTCTTGGTATAAGAATATGAAGTAAGATATTCCACTGCTTGCCGGAAAATTTCACCGTCGCCATATTCTCCCACCTTATCCCCCCATATACTTGGGGGATCAACATCCAACTCTATACATATCCAATTTCTTGTTGTCCAGCCTTCGCCTCTTATGTCCGTATCGAATATGATTGTGTAACAATATATGCAATCCATTGGATCCAATACTTGCACCAAGTTGTCTTGCATATCATATATGCCGGATAATTTCCAAGCAGTAGTTGCCAAATGAAAGGGTTCTTCCGAATTAGCGGTTTCTCCGCAACGATGATATTTTAAATATTGTTTGACACCATCTATTTCGTAAAAGAACTTGAATTCGGTTTTCGAGTAAGAATACGCATTGATATATTCGAGAAGAGAATAAAAGAATTTGCCATTTTCATCTTCTCGCAGTTGTAGATTGCGCCCTGTCTCTATTGTTAACGAGTCTTGGTATAATTCGACGGATATTCGCGTATCAGTGATATATCCTACACCGATAGTATCGTTACCGAAAATTAGCGTGTAATAAAGTGGGTAATGCGCTGTCGGTTCCAATACCCGCACCAAACTGTCCTGCATATCGTATATGCCGGACAATTTCCAAGCGGTACCTGCCAAATGAAACACTTCTTCCTGATCGGGGTCGGGTTCGATGGTTTTTTCGCAGCAGTAGAGCGACAGTGCCATCAGGGCTATATAAAATAACTTTGTGCGTTTCATGGTGTAATAATTATTTTATTGAATCCATTCTTTTGTTGTTTTTCCGCCTTGCGTGATCAGGTAAATGCCGGTCGGGACGCGGCGGCGCCAAGCGTTGTTGTCGGTGCCGTGATAGATTGTTCTGCCGTAGATGTCGCGGACATACAGGTCGTCGGTGGCGACGGCGACGGCGACGGATGGAAGGGCGAGGTCGAGTTCGTTATTTGTCTTGCCATAGACGTTGGTATTGTAGAATTTCACCCGATAGCCCCATTGTTCGTCGTTGCTGTAGTTGTCGTCCCAAGCGTGTTGCCAATGTTCGGTGGGCGCTCCGCTGATGACGAAGAAGACGCGACCTCCGGCGGGACATTCAAAATAGAGGGTATCTTTGGGGATGGCGCTTGCTACCGACGTGTGCAAAGCGTGCACCGGACTGTAGAGGCGCGTTCCGTCGGGGCGATGCACGACAAATCCGAATCGCCAGCCGTTGTATTGTGCTTTTACGCTCCGGTAGTCATTGGTCGCTTTGCCGAGCAGTCCATCAACGCAGGCGACAATGGTGGTCGCTTTGGCGGGCGGATTGAGGCGGATGATGTTGTGTCCGTAGTTTTGGATACATTTCGAGGTGTCGATCTGAAAATATCCGTCTTCTACGGCATTGAGTTTCGGGATGCCGCGATCGACCACATGGGTTTTGCCCAAGTCGATCAGTTCGGGGATATCCCAAGTTACGAAACGGGCGGCGAGGTCGTACATTTCGTCGTTGAATTCTTCCTGCGTGATGCCGGTCAAGCGTTTGTAGGTCTCTATCGGGTCTTCCGGACTGACGGATTGTTGCCAAAGGCGAGCGATAATATCATCTCCGTGCTTATAAGTCCAATAATTTTGTATAAAGTGATTGGCATAGCGGGGCGATTCGTGCATCGGATTGAGGTGTTCGTTGCTGTAATATTCCGAAAGGCGTTCTGAAAATTTGTTTTGCGGCAGCACTCTCAGCGCCATCCATTGTGCGCACATTTCCCAAAAGACATTGCCTGACGAGCCTCCGATACCGTGCATATAGCCGCCCGGAAAGCCATCGCAATGGACTTGATATTGAAAGCAATGTCCGACTTCGTGCGCGACGGTTACGCCCAGCGCCGACGCCGACCAAGCCGTGAGCGTCAGCAGCCCTATTTTGTCGTCCATACCGGAGCCGGTGGCTTCCCATTCGTCGGTGTAGCGCAACCGGATAATCATTTTGTAGAGGTCGGTGAGCGAATTGCCGCGCTCGATAAATTTGAGCGTGTCGGCATAATAATCGAATGACTGCTCGGCAAGCGCCAAGACTTTATTGACGTCAACGGTGTATTTCCCGTTTGGCTCGACTTTTTTACCGTCGGGATTGTCGCCGTAGCCTGCTTCCCAGAAGACGACAAAATTTGCCGATTGCCGACTGCGGCTGAGACTCCACTGATTGGCGTCGTTATTCACATTTCCCAATGCGCCGGGAATATACAAGGTTTTTTCCGCCGACAAATAGGCGCCGACGGACAAAAATAACACGAAAAAAGTAACAGTACGTTTCATTTTTATATGCTGTTTATTTATTAATTCTTTGAACGCCACAAAGTTAATAATTTTTTTTCGCTTGCATGTTGAAAAATCATTCACTTTGGGGGGAATTTTAATTTTTAATTTTTACTGAGCGTTGGGACGATATTGAGTTTTTGAGTTTTAATATTCCAATATTTCTCCTTTTTCTAAATCAAGTTCTCCTTGAACATCAACTACTCCTAAATATCTTAATTTTATTCGCCCGTCTTGTTGCATAAGTACTGAACCTCCCGGCAAAATTTTAACAGAACAATTATATAACTGTCCACTTTCCAAAACTAATGTGGCTCCATTTTTTATTATAACCAAAGCGGATGGAGAATCCATTGTAACTTTAGCATATTCACTGATAGTTAATGTGCCTGAATCTACAATTAAATTGCCGCAAATGTGCTTGTCTGTGTTCCAATTTGTATTGGCACTAATAATTGTTGGTTCGCATATTGTATGATATTCACCACTATTATATGCATCATGTCGCGAACTCCCCCATTCAACACGCGAAGAATTTCCATTAGTTTCCCAAACGTAAATCATACCGTTTGTTCCTGCAACAATTTCCGATTTGCCGTTTTTATCCAAATCTGCAATTGCAGGCGAGGAAGGATATAGAAAATCTTGTTCAACTTCCAATGGGAATCCTAATACGTTACTGCCATCATAATTGAAACCATAAATTTCTTTGCCATAATAATGCGTAACAATAATTTCTACGTCGTCATCTCCGTCTATATCCGCTAAAATTGGAGTTATTAATTGGCTCTCAACACCACTTGCTTGAATAGTATTTAATAAGATGCCTGCATTATTCCAGATTTTTACGCAATTAGAACCAGAAGCTACCACTTCCAAATTTCCATCGTGATTCAGATCTCCAACAACTAATTCTTTAGATAACCCTTGTACACTAATCTCATTGGTGGATGAATTATATGTGTTTTGTCCTGTCAGACCCCATCCCGATATTAATTGCCCATTAGTATTTATAGCAAAAATTCTACAGGAAGAAGTGCCACTATAAGCTGATATTAAGATATCTTTATTGTCGTCCTTGTTGATATCACAAATAATCGGCGATGAAGAAAATGAATAATTGCTATTAGCGTAAATAGGATTAGACGACAAGAAAGAACTACCATTGTGATGCCAAACATAAATTCCGGATTGAAATCCTGCAATAATTTCTTTGTCGCCATCATTATCCAAATCAGCAACCGCAACCGCACCATAAGTATAATCGTTGGCATTTGCCGATAATTCTCGCAGTAAAACTCCATTATAATTATATATTTGAATTTTATATCGGCTTGAAGAAGGACTATTTCCATCTGCTATTAAAACTATTTCCATAGTGCCATCAGGGCTATTATCAATATTGGCAATCACAGGATTAGTAACAGAAGTTCTCTCAAGTGGCTTTTGCCACAATATATCCGGCAAATGATCACCATTCGCATCTTCTACCGTATGACAAGTTAATTTATTATTGCTCATTGAGTTATGAAAACGAGTCATAGAAACTATGTCATTCACGCCATTATTATTTACATCACCGATAGCAACACCTGCACGAATAGGCGCATTGAGATAGGCAAATCCGCTGTAAATAGTAATATTGTTATCAATGTCAAATAATTCTTCACCTTCATGCGACAAAGCAATCAAGGTGCCAAGACTTGCTCCATCGTGGTCGCATAATGCACCAAAAATTTCTTTATAACCATCATAATTTACATCAGCTACAACAAAATCGGCAATGATTCTATCATAGGAAAAATCCATTTTGACTGGAAACATACCTTTCGTTGGATAAGATGTCCAAGTCAATAATCGCGAAGCTTCGCTTTCCATACCGGACGGCGACAGCGCTGTTACTTTATAATAATATTTGGTCAGTTGACTTAAACTATCGATATCTTTATAATATAGAAAAGTTACAGGCATGGTATTCAGTTTTTTATAAGTTCCTAATTCTGTGTTATTTGCACCAACGTCGCAACGATAGATATTATAAGCATTTGCGCCTGCTACTGCATCCCAAGTTAACAAAATCGAAGATTCGGCAGAAGTCGCTTTCAATCCGGTAACGGTATCCGGCATATTCAAATTAAATTCAAAAGTCCACTGTTTGCCATAAGTATTATGTACTTGTAATACGAAATTTGTTGTGCCTATTAATGATTTTGCAATAGAATAAATAGATAACGAGGATTGAGAATCATGATAATTAATAGTTGGGAACCCTATATTGTAACCGACATTGTTATAAGATAAAGTGCCTGATAATCCTATTGCCGGAGCTTTACCCAGGTTCTGCAGTTGTAATTTAAAAAACAAAGTAATGGATGATTGAGATATGGTAACTTTATTCCTTAATGCTAATTCTGTTGAAAAAACATCAATATTAAAAGTTCTTGTCCAAATTTCCCCTGATGCATCAGTCATTTCTAATTGAAAGGTAATCGGATTTTGTGAATTAGCAAGATGTTCGGATAAATCTTTGTCTATATGATATAAAAATTGACCAGTAGCGGATGCTGCTGTTGCAATATTACCGTAATTGAATATGCCATTGAGAATTTCTATGGAGTCGGAATTACATGTTAAAGTAGCTATCAAGCCGTTTGTTGCCGTATTGCCACTGTTTTTCACTTTCAATTCCAATAAAATAGTTTCACCTGCATCATTGAGAGCGTCGCTGTTTCCAATGCTACTATTGTTACCAGTATCAATAAAATTAACAGACTCTATATAAGGATTAGCCGTAGATGCTCTTAAATTTGCGTTTATTGTTCTTTCCACAGGAATATAATTATGAGCAGTAATTGTAAGAGATATTTGACCTGCCTTTCCACACGAAATCGGAATCGGATTGTTGCCATTACCTCCTTGGAACACTTCGTATATTTCCGTCCCTTTTTGAACACAAATCTGTGCGGAATCTCCCGCAAGAAGACCGCTTATATTAACATTAAGTGTTTGAGTGCCTGCAAAAATCATTGAAGGCAAACCTGTTACAGTCAAGGCTTGTGGCGTATTTGTCCAAACTTGCATTTCGGGGTCTCCAAGAAGGTGAAGACGCCATTTTTGATGCTGCATATTTATATTTGCATTTTGAAATGCACTGCCTATATCATATCGTCCTATGCTTGGATGCCCAGTCGTAGAATAAATTGCATCCATAAAACATTGTAGTTGAGTCCTGTCGGAGTCCCATCCAATATCCGTATTTCCCATAAATGCCACTCCTCCATTTTGATTAATTATATAATGTTTTCCTAAACAATCATAAGTGAAATTTGCAGGGTGACAACCGCCAGATAGCATAATTTGATAGGATGTTCCATTGCTTAAATTATCTATGTCTGTTCTGATAACATGTTCTCCTTTGTCTTTATTGGATGTGGATATAGATGTGGCATTAGAATGATCTAAATGATAGATAAAATGAAATTTTCCAATACCAAAATTTGCGCCAAAGTTTAAACATGACAAAAAATTCTCACGAGAAAGTTCAATATCCCCACCACCGGAAACACATCCTGCCGTATATCTGTTTGTATTTCCCGAACAATCCGCATTATCACAGATATATTTATTATTTATATTTGAAGGGACATAATTTGCAACATAACCTTTAATAAAGGAATGAGAACAATTTGTTAATGCTCCTGATTCATATATCAAATATGCATCTGCATAAAGATTATTTTTTAAATAAATCAAATCACCTATTCCGGTCGCTTTCTCGTATGCTATTACTTTATTGATATACACTGCAATTTCTTGAACGTTATTCACAGGGACTCTACCAAGAATGTTAATGTAACTGATAGAATTATTGCCGTTAAACAAATCTGCACTATCAATCTCCCAAGCAGTGGAAGTTGAAAAATATTTATCAGAAGGATAAGATAAATTGTTATGTACACCCCTGATTTTTCTGGAAGGAACAATATCTATATTACCGCCTAATAGGACATACAATCCGGCACCCCAATTAGTATGTGCCTCTAATAAATAATTTCTGATTTTTTCTGGCAAATCACTTCCGCGATAATTTGAATTAATATCTTCAATGGTAGCAATAGTTGTAAATATACCTTTTTTTGTTTTCCAATTAACCAATGGCTGAAAGGCGGCTTTCAAAGAATCTCTTGTAATAATGATATAATCAGGAATAATTTCATCTAATACGGATGGCTCGAATGAACGTAAACTTCCCGCATTAGACTGAACAATCTTTCTCCCATTGACCAATGTTTGAGCATTTGAACCGATTTTTTCCACATCCGATGAATTTCTGACAATATGTGTGACGAAATTTTTACATAATTTTGCTCGTACAATGCTTTGTCTTTTCGGTCGTAATACATTTTTATTGTAGTCCGATTCATATTCTACCGTATATTCCAGATTAGGATAATAATTCAGTATTCTACTTTTAGGAATATATTCAAAAGGATATAAACGAATGGTTACAATATGATAACCATGAAAAATATCATCCGACTCTATTTCATATAATTTTTCGGGGAATGGAGCATCGGAATTATATATTTTTTCATCGGGACGCACAAAGGCTATCGGTTTTGTATCCGCCACCGGTATTTGTGGTTGCGCGGGATAAATAAGTACATCTTTCTGAAATAGCTGTTTGTCTTTTGACAAAAATTTAATTCCGTTAAACTTGGCATCTGTAGGCAAAACATAAGAGACCCTTATCATTGGCAATTCCGGATTTCCTTCATCAGTGATTTTGTAATCAGACGACCAAATAAATCTATCATACGATTGTTCTTTAGTTATTTTAAAATCATCGTTATGAACAGTGATACGATCTTGTATTTGCGCTTGCAGATTGCAAACAGCAATCAAACACAACGAAAGGAATAATTGGGTCTTCATGATTTACAGTATTTAAAAGTTACAATATCAGTTTTTTAGTAACAACGCTCGAATCTTTATTCACGATGCGTACAATATAAATGCCTTTCTCAAAATCTTTTGTGTGAATAATAGTATTTACAGGATGAGAAATAGAGGCTATTCGGCTCCCGTCTATTCTGAATATATTTACAGATAGAATATCATCAGCATTGAAGATTTTGATTTGTTTTTGATGCCGATCAAACACAAGATCTTTTTGTAAGGTAATTTCTTGAAGTGATATTGGAATGCCAATATTATATTCTTTATTTGAGGGTGCTGATTCGCCGTCAGGATTGGAATATTTTGCTGTTACCCATAGATCACCTGCTTCGTAACATCCTCCCTTTTGAAAATATGTCTCTGTTGTGGTAGCAATCAATTTTGGGATTCCCCATTCGTTGGTGTCAACATTCCGAGATTGAAAATAAATATTGTATTCGATTAATTGTAATTCCGTTCCGGATAAATCGGGAGCCTCCCATTGATAACTAAAGCAACAAGTGATGTTACAAAGTGATTCTCCGCCGCAAAAACCGGGAGGACACTCTCCTAATAGTATATAATACATAGATGTTTTAAAATTATAAGGAGCGGGATATTGGGCAAATACTGTGTTGCACACAGACATACAAACCACCAAAAATAATATACATTTTTTCATTGTTTTATCTCCTTATTCTGTTAAAATCATTTTTTTTACATTCACTTCTTGTCCGTCCGCGATCAGAGCATAAAAATACATTCCGGCTGCAAATTCTGCACCGGAAACAGCTAATGAACCGACGCCACGTTGTTGAATTGGGTATTGTTTCAACTGTTTGCCTTGCAAATCATAGACACACAAGGATGCGGTTTGTATTTCAGGCGTCAGATAAAATTTGATGAACGTAGTCTGCGCAAAGGGATTGGGCGCATTTTGGTACAAGCGACAATCGGCAATGGCAGTGCCGGATATGTCGGTAACTGTTTCTGAAGATCGCAACTGATTGAGGTTGAACTCGTTGAGTTGCTTTTTCAGATCTTCGATCTCTTGTTGCTGTTCTTTGATGGCTTCTATCAGCAAGCCGGTGATTTCGCCGTAAGCAACAGATTTTCTGCCGTCTTCGTTGGTATCAACCACTTCCGGAATGATTTTTTCAACTTCCTGTGCTACCAATCCGATGCGTGTTTTGGAATATTTTTCTTCCATCCATTTCTTTGCATCGGATAGATCTTTCTCACGAACACTGTCGAGCGCTAAAGGCTTTAATTGATAACTGACACCACGCAATTGCAACACTTTACTTAGCGGAGATTGAATATCCGCGATATTCTGCTTGAAGTTTTCATCGGACAGACTATAAAAACTTGTAGCATACAATCCCGTATTATTGGCACGCAAATAAGCTGTACCAAGATAAGTCCCGCCAATATAATTGGTCGTCGGATCATCTATACCAATACCTATTGAATACATAGTTTGTCCATGTTGCTCTATACGGATAGACGAATATTCAGTGTTGGTAATCACTAATTTATCCGTTGAAGCCGGCGACATACCTAATCCAGTATTACCGTACATGTTAACTCTCATCTGCCCGATTGCAGAAATACTTACTAAAACGCTTACGCAGATAACTGCGATTTTTTTGACTGACTTTTTCATGGTTTTTTTGTTTAATTTTTGTTGAACTCATTTGTTATTTGATTTTTTGGCAAAGTTAATACATATTTTTATATCACAGGTAGAAAAATCATTCATTATAGAGGGAATTTTAATTCAATAGGGGAATTTTCGGTAATATTTGTCCGAACTGTGATTGTCGTTGAATATCGGTTATGAAAATCAAGCCCATTCGGGCTGTTGGGCACTCTCAAAAGTCCGCAATGACGGCTCTTCTCACCCCTTGACCCCTCTCCGGCACAGAGAGGGGTCGGGGGGTGAGGACTATTGCTGCTTTTGATATTCCGAAGGGGTGAGGTTGTAGGTGTTTTTGAAGCAGAGAGAGAAGTATTTCGGATCGCTGAAACCGGTGGCGTAGGCGACTTCCGTGATGCGCATCGAATCGTCTTTCAGCAGTTTGCAGGCGTGTTTCATTCGGACGTTAAGAATAAATTCGATGGGCGACAGTCCGGTCAGGGCTTTGATTTTGCGGTAGAGCGTCGATTTCGACATATTCATGTTTTCCGCAAAATTGTTGACGTCAAATTCGTTGTTGTCGATATGTTTGTTGATCAGCTTGACCGCATCTTCCAGGAACGATTCGTCTATTGAATGGTATTCCAATGTTTCGAGGTTGAGGTTGGCATCGGAGATAAATTCGGTCTGGCGCTGTTGTTTATTGCGCAGCAGATTGACGACACGCGCTTTCAAGACTTGCATTTCAAAGGGTTTGGAGATGTAGGCGTCGGCTCCGGCGTCGTAACATTCGACGCGGTCTTCGATCTGATTTTTCGCCGTCAGCAGCAGGACGATGATATGGCTGGTCTCAAAATTGCCTTTCAGTCGGCGACAGAGCGCCAAACCGTCGATCAGCGGCATCATAATGTCGCTGACAAGGATGTCGATTTTTTGTTCTTGAATGATGTTCAGGGCTTCCTGTCCGTTGTTGGCGGTCAGCACCTTGTATTGCGAGCGGAAAGCATTGGCGACCAACATCCGCAATTCTTCGTTGTCTTCGGCGATCAGGAGGGTGATGTCTTCCGCTGTTTTCGGTTTGTTGTCTTCCTCTTGCAAAGCTTGGTCGATATGCGCCGTAACCGTTTCGGGCTGGCTGATGGTGGCGTCGTCCGAAAAATCGTAAGCGGCAAAAGCGGTTTTGTCCACCGGAATTGTTACGGTGAACGTGGTGCCTTCGTGCAGTTTGCTTTCCACGTCGATCGTCCCGTGGTGCAGTTCGATCAGGTCTTTGGTGAGCGACAGTCCGATGCCGTTGGTTTCTTTTTGCAGGGTATCGTTGTTGTTGAAAAAGCGTGTAAAGATATTCGGCAGGTCTTTCGACGATATGCCTTTTCCGGTATCGCTGACGGTTATTTTGACGAATTTGGTTTTGCCGTCTATCTGTTCGCCGAGAATCACGACCGAGATATAGCCATCGTCGGGCGTATATTTAAAGGCATTGGAAAGCAGGTTGAAAATCACTTTGTCGATCTTGTCGGGGTCAAACCACGCTGTAATCTTTTCGGGATAGGCGTCAAACGAGAAATTGATTTTTTTCTTTTCGATCAAAGGTGAAAAATTGGTATAGCATATATTGCGGACGAAGGCGACGATTTCGTCTTCGGAAAGTTTCAGTTTCATATTGCCGGTTTCCATTTTGCGGAAGTCCAAGACTTGTTGCAGCAGGCGTTTCAACCGGCTGATATTGGAGCGCATAATATCGTGTAGCGGGATATATTCTTTCGATTTGTTTTCGATTTCGTCCATTGCACAGGAGATGATGGTGAGCGGCGTCAGCAAATCGTGAGAGATATTGGTGAAATAGCGCAGTTTGGTTTGCATCAGTTCTTCCGATTTGTCTTTGTCGATTTGCGCGATTTTCAGCTCGTTGATCAGCTTGATGCGGTTTTTGACCGTCCGGTAAGTGTAATAAATGATCAGTCCGATGATGATCAGATAGAGGAAGTAAGCCATTGTTGTTTCGTAAAAAGCGGGGTGTCGATAGATGGTCAGGATGGTTTCGTCTTTGTCCCAGATGCCGTTTTCGTTGGTAGCTTTCACGCGAAATTGGTATTTGCCTTTGTCTAAATGGTTGTAGAACGCAAACTGCCGGTCTTGGTCGGTATAAGACCAGTCGTAATCGACGCCTTCCATTTTGTAGGCATAGCGGACTTTCGACGAAAAGCTGTAGTTGAGCGACGAGAAATCTATTTCTATATTGAAATCTTTGGGTGTGAGGTTCAATGTTTGTTTGGCGATGTCGAATTGCCGATTGCGGGATCCTTCGAGCAGCGATTGGTTGTTGATTTTGACGTCGGTGATACAGATACGTCCGGCGTCGGTTATTCCCGACAGATTTTCTATCGGCGAGAAGATCGATACACCACGATTGCCGCCGAACAAGAGGTTGCCTTCGTTGTCTTTGTAGCAGGCGTTGGTGAAGAAACTGTTGACCAAAACGCCGTCGTGATCGTTATAGTCGCGAAAAGCCTGATTGACAGGATTATAGACGATGATTCTTTTGACGGTCGAAATCCAGATATTGCCCATGTCGTCGTTGAGAAAATTCAGCGCTTTTTCGCCGGACAGTTTGATGATTTGCGACAGGTCGTTGGTCTGCTTGTTGAAAGTGTTGTATGTCAGCACTCTGCCGTCTTGTGTGGCAAACCAGATTTGTCCGTTGCGGTCGCCGCAGATCGTCGTAACTTGCAGGTTGTTGACTACCCGTTGGGGCGTTGCAATGGAGTCGTGGCTGATATTCACTACATCTAATCCATCGTTCGACGACAGCCAAATATTGCCGCAAATGTCTTCGGTGATGCCTGTGATACTGTTGAATTGACGGGGGATGGTTTTCAGTTTTTTATCGTCTGCCGTGAGAACAAACAGGCGAAAGGCGCTTGCTATCCAGATATTGCGATGCTGGTCTTCTATCATAAAACGGACGTTTCGACCGGATACAACCTGCGTTTCGACCGGCACTACCACCCGATTGACCAACTGCAACTGATTGTTTTTTTGTTTGACGCGATAGATGATCGGCTCGTATTCCTGCGCCAGCCATAATTCGTCGGGATAGTCCGAAAAAGAACGGATAAAACCGATATTCGACAGGTTGAAATCGGGCGAAAAATAATTGTAAAGATTCAGTTTTTTAGTCGTGATATTGTAACTGCACAGCCCGAAACGATTCTGATTGAACCACAGCTCGTCTTTGTATTTGTAGAGCGAGGTCGGATACGCCACTACATTGGTGTGCTTTTTGATGTCGGGCATATCGTAGTTTTGCACTATCGGTTTGTTGAAATTGATTTGCAACACGCCTTCGCTGAACGTGCCGATCCACAAGTTGCCTTTATTGTCTTTGATGACGTCGCTGAACACATTGTTGTAATTTTGGAAGACCGACGAGAGGTCAACGGCTTGCAGTCGGTTGTCGGCGTCGTATTCAAATCCGTGCAAACCGGAATACGACATCGCCCAGATACAGTGCGAATGGTCGTCCTGCACGAAGCCGTAAACAGCGTGGATTTCTTTTTGTTTCTCCTTGCTGTACAGCGGCACAGCGGTATAGATGCGCTCTTTGCTGTTGGGGTTCATCAGGAACAGACCGTCACCCCAAGTGCCTACCCACAACTGTTGGTGGTCGTCTTCAAAAATACGAAACGGGTTGTTCTTTTTCCCTATCGGCGGCATCGCCTCAAAACGGTCGTCGGTCGGGTCGTAGCAGAACAAACCATGCTCCCAAACGGCAATCCAGATGCGTCCCTTTGAATCTTGAAAAATATGCGTAACGCTTTGTACGGGCAACTCGTCGTATTTCTTGACGAAAGAATAATCTTCGTCGAAGCGGAACAGCGCGGTAGTGGTGCCTACCCAAATATCCTTATCGGAGGCGATACAAATGTTCACAACGACGCTGTCTCGAATGTGCGCATCGTTCAATGGCGTGATGTTGTAGGTGTTTTTATTGAGCAGATTCAGCCCTTTTTCGGTACCGATCAGCAGATTGGATGCATCTTCAGCGATACATTCAATGAAATTGTTGGTCAGCAACCGGGGATTGGCGGCATTGCTCATAAAAGTCAGGAATCGGTATCCGTCGTATCGGCACAAGCCATCTGTGGTACCCATCCAAATATAACCCTGCGAATCCTGAAAGATCCGCCGAACAGAATTAGTCGGCAGTTTACCGGTCAGCGGCAAGGGACTAACCATTACATCCGCAGCCAAACAAACGATCGAACCGGTTAAACACAAGGCGCATATCACCCATTTTAAACAACACATTTTCATTGCATTCAGAAATCACGCTGCAAAGTAACAAAATATTTTTTATATCTACAAATAATTTTTGTACGGATATATGGAATATTGTACGAATGTGTGTGGTTTTTGGAAAAATTTATGCTAACTTTGTCTTATGAAAAATATTCGATACTGTATGATAGTCGTTGTCACCCTGTTTTTGGCAGGTTGGCAACAAGGTTTCGCCGAGCAAAATATCCGCTTTCAACGAATCAGCGAACATGACGGGTTGTCGCAAAACACGGTCAGATGTATTTTGCAGGATAGTCGTGGCTTTATCTGGCTGGGGACAATCAACGGACTGAACCGCTACAACGGCAAAGAATTTACGGTGATGCGCCCCGAAATCGGCAAAGCTGTTTCGCTCTCCGACAACCGCATCCGCAGTCTGATGGAAGACCGCTTCGGCTATATCTGGATTCGGACGGTGGATAATACCTACGATTGCTACAACCCTACGATTGAAAATTTTGTGGATTATGCACCCGCCGTCAAACGAAAAAATTTCGTCCGCGCCGTCGAATTGCCCAATGGCGATGTCTGGCTGTGGGGCGGCAATGTGGGTTGCTGTCGCGTTCGACATATCGACAAACAACTGCAATCGACCTGTTTCAACGAAAAAGATTTCGGCGTTTCGACTATCTATCAAATTATGGCAGACACGAATGGGCAAGTCTATATCCTGACGGCGAATGGCGTCTGGCAAATCGACGCCGATGGACGCCTCGAACCGTTTTGCTCCGAAACGTTCATGCGCATCCACGAGTTTGACGGACAAATTTTTCTGATCAACAACCGGCAAATACTGACTTACAGTCTGACTGACCGACAATTCGGCGACACGATCTCCTACACGGTCGCCCCCGACGATATGCACGTCAGCGCAATGTCGAAAGATGGGATTATTTTGATAGAAACGCCGAGTGATGTGCTGGTTTTCGACGCCCGAAAAAAACATTTTATCGCCTCCGCCGCTGTTTTTCATGAAAAGATTCCCAATGCCAATTTTTATGCCGACAACAAGGGAAATATCTGGATCTACAACCTCACAGGCGCCATTTGGCGGCATATTGCGGACACGCAATTCGAGAAAATCACGCTGATGCCGCCCGCCGTAGTGTCGCTCATCGACGCCGAGCGTTACGAGATTTGCCACGATGCGCAAGATATGATCTGGATCAGCACTTACGGCGCCGGACTCTACGCTTTCAACGCGCAAACCGGAGAAATGGATCACTATACGACCGAGAACAGCGACCTGCCGACCAATTATCTGTTGAGCATTGCCGAAGACCGATCGGGCGAGATCTGGGCAGGCACCGAATTTTCGGGCGTCTGTAAAATCTCGCGTAATAATTACCCGGTACGACTGTTCGAACCTGCCGAAAACGATGCCCACTATCGCAGCAATTCCGTCAGAATGATTTATCAGGACAGTCGGGGGCGGTTCTGGATGGGAACACGCAGCGGCTATCTCTATGTCTATGATGCGGCACTGCAACTATTGAAATTGCACCGCATCGCAGCAGGTTTGCCGTTCTGTGCCATAGAAGACAAAAACGGCAATATATGGATAGGTACACGCGGCAATAAACTGATGGTTTTTGCACCTTCGGCAGACCGCATTGTCCGCTCCTGCGATATTCAGCACACTTTCGATTTGACGATTGACCGCGAAAACCGCATCTGGGTGGCGTCTTTCGGATCGGGCTTGTATTACGCCGATCTCGACCATCCCCAACTGCAATTTGTCAATATCAGCTTGGGGAATGCTTCCCGCGATATGGGGCGCGTCATTCTGCAAGACAGGGAAGGTTGGATCTGGCTCGGTACCAACGAAGGCGTCAATGTTTTTCAGCCCGACCGACTGATCGCCGATCCCCAAGCGTATATCAATTTTCATTTCGACATCAATGACAGCCATTCGCTCAACAACAACGAAGTCAAAGCCATTTACGAAGATTCGCAGGGGCGACTGTGGCTGGGGACTACCGGCGGCGGACTGAACTTGCTGGTACGCGAAGATCCGCTTTCGCAGTCGTGGTTCAAACATTATACCGCCAAAAACGGCTTGTCGAACGAAGTCGTCCAAAGCATCTGCGAAGACCGCGAAGGCAATCTTTGGCTGACCACCGAAGGCGAAACGGGAATCTCGAAATTTAACCCGACAACCGAACTGTTTGAAAATTTCAACTTTACCGGCGGCAAACAAAGCAATCTGTTCAACGAGTCGGCAGGTTGGCAAACCGACGACGGCAAATTGATGTTCGGCAGCTCGGCAGGCGTGTATGTTTTTGAGCCGGAAAGCATCAAATATGACGCTTATGCGCCGCCTGTCGTGATCACCGGCTTGAAAATCAACGGCGCTGACGTCCGCCCTTTGGAAAACCGCTCGCCGCTCGTCGAAAGCATCAGCCTGACAAAAACGATTAGACTGCCATACGGACAAAATTCGTTCAACATCGAATTTGCCATGCTGAATTTCCAATCTCCGGATTTCAACCAATATGCCTATTATTTAGAGGGTTACGAAAAAGAATGGAACCCGATCAGTCGCTACAATGTTGCCGCTTACCGCAACCTGCCCGCCGGTGATTATCGTTTCCGCGTGAAAGGCAGCAATGCTTTCGGTGTTTGGACAACACAGGATACTTGCTTGGAAATCACGATTTTGCCGCCATTCTGGAAATCGGCTTGGGCATACCTGATCTATCTCCTGATCGGCGCAGGCGGCATTTGGTTTGCCGTCGGAATCATCCTGCACATCAACCGTTTGAACTTAGCAGTCAAGGTCGAAAAACAGCTGACCGACTATAAACTGCGCTTTTTCACCAATATCTCGCACGAGTTTCGTACCCCGCTCACCATCATTCGTGGCACTATCGAAAATCTGACTGCCTTCGACAATTTGCCGCCCGAACATGCCAAGTCGATCCGACTGCTGAACAAGAGTTCCAACCGACTGCTGCGGCTGATAGATCAGCTGCTCGATTTCCGAAAACTGCAAAACAAAGGCTTGGAACTGAAAGTGGAACGCACCGAAGCTGTGAGCTTTTTCTACGACATCTTTTTGGTTTTCAGAGAAGTAGCCGAGAAAAAGAATATCCGCCTGCTGTTTGAACACAACCTGCCGCGATACGATATGCTGTTAGACCGGAATAAATTCGACAAAATTACTTACAATCTGCTCTCGAATGCGCTCAAACATACACCGGAAGGCGGAGTGATATTGATGAAAATTCATTTTTCGGAGGTAAATAATCGTATGACTTTGAGTGTCGCCGACAGTGGCGCCGGCGTGCCGAAAGACCGGCAAAACGCACTTTTTGTCCGTTTTGCGCAAATCGACGACCGGATTGGCGGCACCGGCGTAGGCTTGCACCTGACCGCTGAAATGGCTGCCGTCCACAAGGGGACGGTCGAATATTCCGACGCCGAAACCGGAGGAGCCTGTTTTAGCGTGTCCGTCCCTTTGGCAGACGCCAACTATTCGCCCGACGAGATTGTCCGTTCGCAGCCGCTTGCGACCAAATCGCCGGAGATGATCACGGTCGATGGACGGTTCAAAAATTACCGCATCTTGGTGATAGAAGACGAAGACGACGTGCGCGAATTTATTGTCGGTCAGTTGGAAAAATATTTCAGCATTATTGCCGCCAAAAACGGGCGAGAAGGCTTGGAAACGGCGATTGCCGTACAACCCAACCTGATTGTCTGCGACGTGATGATGCCCGAAATGGACGGTTTTGAATTTACGCGCCGCCTGAAAACCGATTTCCAATCGAGCCATATTCCGGTCATCCTGCTGACGGCTCATTCGTCCGAAGAAGACCGTTTGGAAGGGATTCAGGCAGGCGCCGACTCGTATATCACCAAGCCTTTCAGCGTGCAATATCTGCTGACACGCATCGTCAATCTGATTGAAAACCGCGAAACCCTGCGGCAAAAATTCGCACAGGAACCCCGACAAAGCTTGCCAATGAATGCTTTCACCGACAAAGACGCCGATTTTCTGCGCAAAGCAGACGCCGTCATCGAACGCCAACTCGAAAACATTCATTTTTCGGTCGATGATTTTGCGCAAACCATGAAAATGGGACGCACCACTTTCTACAAAAAAATCAAAGGCTTGACCGGCTATACGCCCAACGATTATATGATGATTCTCCGTATGAAACGTGCCGCCGACCTCCTCAATACTACCGACCTCAATATCTCCGAAGTCGCCTACAAAGTCGGTTTCGACGACCGCCTCTATTTCAGCAAATGTTTCAAAAAACAGTTTGGCGTGCCACCCAAAGCGTATAAAAAGAGTGGTTAGTGGTTAGTGGTTAGTGATTAGTGATTAGTGGTTAGTTAGTGGTTGTGATTAGTGAATTAAAATCAAGTCATTCACCCCGAATTTTGAACAGTTTGCACGTGATTTTTTTATCATGTTAAAAAAAATGCTTACCTTTGCCGGATTAATATCACAAAAAGTAAATGAAGACACATGTAAAAATTCTTTTTGCCCTCTGCGTCTTGCTTTGCACAGCAGGCATGGATGCGCAGACGCGGGTTCTACTGACTAAATACGATGGCAGCGAACAGGCTTTTATGGTTTCCGACAACGGACAACTGACTTTCGACGCTACTCATGTACTGATCGACGAAGATGGCGCCAATACTACGACTGCCATTTTGCGTAGCGAAATTCGCAAAATCACCTTTGCCACGCTCACCGGATTGGAAACAACGGAACCGTCGGCGCCACTCTTGGTGTATCCCAATCCGGCAAGCGATTTCATCCGTATCGCCACCGACGACGAAACGTTTTCCGTCCGGATTTTCTCGCCGCAGGGCGTCTGCGTCCTGTCGCAAATCTGCAAAAAAGGCGATGCGATTGCTGTTTCAACTTTACCGAAAGGCTTCTATTTGTTGCGCGTGAATAATTCTATCATTAAATTCGTAAAACAATGAAATACATCACTTTAATTCTATGTCTGTTAAGCAGCTGGGTCTGTTTGGCACAAGAGCAAGTTAAGATTTATCAGGGCAATTCGGTGCTGTATCAACATACGGTTTCCGATATTTCTTCGATTAAATTCAATAACGGCTCGTCCGTTTTTACGTTTTCCGATCATCAAACAATGTCTATCCCTTTGACTTCGATAGACAGTTTGCTGTTTGCCACCGACGTCATCTATACCGGAGAAGCTGTCTATATTACTTATAACGACGATAATGTTACGGTAGTCAATCCGTATGAAAATCAGGGTGTTACAGTAACCGCTTTTCAAACGAATGTAGTGGTCGCGGCAACGACTGATCTGGATAATATTTTATATGTCGTTTCGGGCAGTTCGACCAACGGGTCACTCTATTTGGCAAGCGCAAAAGATCTTCGTTTGCAACTGAACGGTATTTCGCTGACCAATCCGGCGGGTCCGGCAATACAGATCTATGGCGACGCCAATGCTACCGTTGAACTTGTTGCCAACACGGTCAACGCTTTGTCCGATGGCGCTAACAATACAAAAAATTCGTGTTTCAAATTCGGAGGCGCTTTGCACTTGACCGGACAGGGAACACTGAACGTTACATCTGTCGTCAGACACGCGATTGCCGCCGATAAAGCTGTTACCATCGACAACGGTAATCTGAATTTGACGATTTCGGCAGCAACCACTTTGGAACCGTCGGGCAGCGGCAACGAAACCAACCACGCCGCCGGTCTCAAAAGCAAGGATAACATCACCATTTCGGGCGGCGAACTGACAATTACCGCTACATCAACCGCCACCGGAGGCAGAGGAATTTCTGCCGATAAAGATATTAATATCACCGGCGGAACCATCAATATCTCTACTGCCGGAAATGGCGGAACTTACACCGGCACAACCGGCGTTACCGATTCCTACTCTTCGGCATGTATCAAAAGCGACGGCATGCTGTCGATCACAGGCGGCGTCATTACTTGCCAAAGTTCCGGCAGCGGCAGCAAAGGCTTGTCGGCAGACGGAAATATAAGCATTACCGGCGGAACCATCAATGTAAAAACAACCGGCGCCGGCGCCAAATATTTGGTGAGTGGATCGACTTATGATTCCTATTCCTCTTGTTGCATCAAATCCAATGCCAATATCTCACTGCTTGGCGGAAATATCACTTGTTCGAGTAGCGGTTCGGGCGGAAAAGCCATCAAAGCCGACGGCACCATGACCATTGGCGTCGCAGGCGCAAGTAATGATAATTTGTACATCACAGCATCCACCTCCGGCGCAAGATTTCAAGTATCCGCAAGTAGCAGTGGCGGCGGCGGCGGACCCGGTGGTGGTTTCGGCGGCGGAATGGGCGGCAGTTCTACCGATTATTGCAATCCCGACATCATCAAATCCGAAGGCAATATGGTGATTAACAGCGGAATCATTCGCGCAAACGGCACTCAAACAGCCGAAGGTGGCGAAGGAATGGAAACTAAAGCCGCTCTCACCATCAATGGCGGCGATATTCAAGTTACAACTTATGACGACTGCATCAATGGCGGCACCAGCCTAACGGTCAATGGCGGCACCATTTTTGTCGCAGCACGCGGACAAGATGCAATGGATAGCAACGGCTCGCTCACATTCAACGGAGGGCTGGTTATTTCCAACGGCGTGAAAGGCGACGGCGAAGCTTTCGATGGTCAAACCGGCAAATATCCTATCAATGGCGGCGTATTGCTTGGCACTTGCGGCTCGCTGATGGAATATCCTTCGGGACCGCAGAAAGCAGTCATTTTCACTGCCGGCGCCGGAAAATCCATTTGCGTCAAAAAGGGAGATGAAGTGATTTTGATGTTCACCGTGCCTGTTATATCGGGTGCAACCAGCACTACAACAGGATTGAAAGTGGTCTTTTCAGATCCGCGCCTTGTGGCAGGAACCTACACGCTGCAATACAACGGCGCCATTACGGGAGGCACGGATTTTAATGGCTATAAAACCGGTGGAACTTATTCGGGTGGCTCAACGAAAACCTTTACTGTCAGCACATCGGCGTATTCGTCAGTAACAGCGCAGTAATAATTAAGGGAAATTTCAATCGTTCAGCGCCGAATCGTCTTTGGTAAGATCTAATTTTTCATTATCGGAGCCCCGTTCAAAATATTGTTTTTTGAGCGGGTTTCTGCGAATATAGGCATTGGTTTGACGATTGTGATAGATGTCCACCGCCATGTAGATTGCATTGCGGAGCGAATCGGGCGGCGTAGCGTTTTTTCCGGCTTGTTCAAAGGTAGAATAAAAGTTGGGCGACGCGACGATATGGGGTATGCCGCCGATATACAGCGAGTTTTCTTCTTTGGCAAGGGTATGAAAAATCGTTTTCCCCTGATCTTGGCACAGCGCCAAAATAGCGTCGAATTTTTTATATTCTTCGGACGCAAAAAACGTTTCGAGGTCGTAAACGCCAAAGCACTGCACGCCTTTGTCGCTTGCTGCTCTGATTGCCGGAACGATGATTTCGTGCTCTTCTTTTCCTGCCGGAGTGTTCAACGCTAAAACGGCGATGCGTGGATTCAGCACCATGAAATCGTTGGTCAAACCGGCATGCAACGCTATCAGTTTTGCCGTTATCGACTGTTGTGTCATTGCGGCAGACGCATCGGAACTGTTCATCGCAGTGGTTGCAATGGCGATCCGCAAAGTGTCATTCACCCAGATCTGAAAGCCTTCTTGCGGGGTGTTGAGCAGCGGGTGCATCAGCAAAACGGGGTCGATAGATGTCGGAGCGATCACCAAAGCGTCTATCAGATTGTTTTGCAGATCCTCCACAGCGCGTAGCAACGCCATATCTGCATAGCGGGCGCTTTCGGGCGTCGCTTTGCCAATCTCTACCCGAATTTCCAACTGCGTAACATTGATGACATTGACACGCTTGACGTCGGCATCTTCTACCTTCGCTATGTTGTTGATATTCAAGGGCGGTACCTCTATCGCTTTGCGGTGATATGCCAGCACTTTGGACGAACCATAGACGATCGGCGTACAGATTTCCAAGAGATGCGCGTCGTTCAGCGTTTTCAGTATCAGTTCGGAGGCGATGCCATTGGGATTGCCGTGCGCGATACCTATTTTGATTAATTTATGCTCGTCCATTGCATTAAGCGTCAATATTGGCGTAAGTAGCGTTTTCTTCGATGAACTCACGGCGTGGCGCTACGTCTTCACCCATCAACATTGCGAAAATTCGGTCGGCTTCGGCTGCATTTTCGATAGAGACTTGTTTCAGCGTACGTTTTTCCGGATTCATGGTCGTTTCGCTCAACTGTTCGGCGTTCATTTCTCCCAAACCTTTGTAGCGTTGCGTATGTACTTGATTTTCATTGCCATCTGCATATTTCAGAATAAAAGTCTGACGTTGTTGGTCGTCCCAGCAATATTCTTCGGTCTTGCCTTTTTTCATCAAATAGAGTGGGGGATTGGCAATGTAGATATATCCGTTTTCGATCAGCGGACGCATGTGGCGGAAAAAGAAGGTCAAGAGCAGGGTAGCGATGTGGCTGCCATCGACGTCGGCATCGGTCATAATGATGATTTTATGATAGCGCAATTTTTCGATGTTCAGTTCTTTGCTGTCGTCGGCTGTCCCGATGGTTACGCCCAGCGCGGTGTAGATATTGCGGATTTCGGCGCTGTCGAAAATTTTGTGAGGCATTGCTTTTTCCACGTTCAGGATTTTACCGCGCAGGGGCAGGATCGCTTGATATTTGCGTTCACGTCCCTGTTTGGCGGTACCGCCTGCGGAGTCTCCTTCGACTAAGAAGATTTCACATTTTTGCGGGTCGCGGTCGGAGCAGTCGGCTAATTTTCCGGGCAATCCGGCTCCGGCAAGCGGAGATTTACGTTGCACCATTTCGCGGGCGTTGCGGGCGGCATGTCGCGCTGTTGCTGCCAAGATTACTTTATCGACAATGATTTTTGCTTCTTTCGGATGTTCTTCCAAATAGTTGCCCAAGGCTTCGCCGACAGCTTGATCGACGGCGCCGGTAACTTCGTTGTTGCCCAGCTTGGTTTTTGTTTGTCCTTCAAATTGAGGCTCCTGCACTTTGATAGAGATGACCGCCGTCAGCCCTTCGCGGAAGTCGTCGCCGCTGATTTCCACCTTGACTTTTTCCAAGAGTTTGCTGTCTTCGGCATATTTTTTCAGTGTGCGCGTCAGTGCGCGGCGGAAACCGGCAACATGCGTTCCATGTTCTATCGTATTAATATTATTGACATAAGAGGAAATGCTTTCGTTGTAGGAAGTATTATAGGTCATCGCCACTTCGACCGGAATGCCCTGTTTTTCGGTAACGATATGAATCACGTCGTTGCCAATCAACGGTTCTTTTGCCGAGTCGATAAACCGCACAAATTCGAGTAGCCCTTCCGATGAGAAGAAAGTTTCTTTTTTAAATTCGCCGTCTTCGGTTTTTTCACGTCGGTCGGTCAAGGTCAGCGTAACGCCTGCATTCAGGTATGCCAATTCGCGCAAGCGGGTTGCCAAGATGCTGTATTGGTATTCGGTAACGATAAATATGGAGGCGTCGGGTTTGAAGATGATGGTTGTGCCTCTGTCGTCGCTTTCGCCGATCACTTGCAATTCGGTTGTCGGCTTTCCACAGGAATATTCCTGCATATAGACTTTTCCGTCGCGGCATACTTCGGCTCGTAAATAGATCGACAGTGCGTTGACGCAGGATACCCCTACGCCGTGCAGCCCCCCCGATACTTTGTAAGAATCTTTGTCGAATTTACCTCCGGCATGCAATACGGTCAGAACGACCTCTAATGCCGATTTCTTTTCTTTTTCGTGGTAATCGACCGGAATCCCGCGACCGTCGTCCTTGACGGTAATCGAATTATCTTCGTTGATTGTTACCGCAATATTTTTACAATAACCGGCTAATGCTTCGTCTATCGAATTGTCCACCACTTCGTAAACCAAATGGTGCAAACCTTTTTGACTGATATCGCCGATATACATAGCCGGACGTTTCCGCACGGCTTCTAATCCCTCTAAAACTTGAATACTGTCTGCTTTGTATTCGCCTGAAACAATCGTTGCTTCTTCACTCATATTGTTTTATGTATTTTAAATGCTTCTAAAAAGCAAGCAAAGTTACAAAAAAATCGGCAAACAGCCAAATCTTTTCGAGAAACTTCAAGCGTTTTTAAAAATCAGATGAAAAAATTGTGCATTTTTTTTGCAAAAAAATTGTGAGTAACAAAAATTGTCTTTATCTTTGCTGCGCTTTAATTTAATACATAATTAATATGAATCTAATTATCAAAGAAAAACATGGATTCGCAAGCCTCATCGCAAAGTGCCTACTCACTGCGATTTTCGCTTGTTGTGTGATGGAAGTATCGGCGGCAACGACCGTAACCGGTCGTGTTACCGATGTTTCGGGTGAGCCTCTCATAGGCGTAACTGTCTCTATTAGAGGCGCTTACGTGGGTGGGGCAGCAGTTACTAATTTCGACGGCAATTATTCTGTCTCTGTCCCCGACGGAAATGCTGTATTGGTCTTTGCTTATCTTGGGTTTTCTACTCAAGAGATTACGGTCGGTAATCAAGCAGTCATTAACGTAATTTTAAAAGAAGACGCCAAAGCGCTCGAAGAAGTGGTGGTTGTCGGCTATGGTACGCAGAAGAAAGTCAATTTGACCGGTTCTGTGGAGCAAATCAATTTTGCAGACCAAGCCATGACGCGACCTATCACAACGGTTTCAAGCGCCTTGTCGGGATTGCTTTCCGGTGTGTCGGTAAGGCAAACCAGTGGTGAACCGGGTTCGGATGGCGCAAGCATCCTGATTCGCGGTCAAGGTACGATGAACGACGCCTCTCCCCTGATTATCATCGATGGGATCGAAGGCTCAATGGATGCGGTCAATCCGCAGGACATTGCCACCATCACCACGCTGAAAGATGCGGCATCCTGCGCCATTTACGGTGTGCGTGGCGCTAACGGTGTCATTTTGGTAACGACCAAAAAAGGACAACCGGGTAAAGTCCATCTGAACTACTCCGGCGTTTTTTCGTGGAACCGTCCGAGCAACCTGATTGATCTGGTTTCGGACTATGCTACCTACATGGAGTTGATGAACGAAGGCTACAACAATGTAGGGCTGGCTGACAATTTTCCGCAGGCAACCATTGATCTGTGGCGCGAAAAAAGCAAAAATCCCAATGCGACAGACACACCATCGGGCGTTCCCAACTACGTTGCCTATCCCAACACCAAATGGGCAGACGAATTTTATCACGGCGATGTGATGCAAGACCACAACCTTTCGCTGTCGGGAGCTGCCGACAATGTGCGTTACCTGTTGTCGATCGGATTTTTAGACAATCCGGGCTTGGTCGAAAACACAGGGATCAAACGCTATTCGTTGCGGTCGAACCTCGAATCGGACGTTACCAAATGGCTGACGGTCGGTTTGAATTTATTCGGTTCGCAACGGGATAAAGATGTGGGACGTTTCAGCACCGCCAACAATTACCTGAGACAAACCACGCCGGGCGTCTATCCGCGTTGGAAAGGTATCGCAGGCGGTCCGGAAGTTGCCGAAGAAAGTGCAATGGCAAACAGCCTCTACACTTTCCTCAATGCCAATGACGGCAGAAACACAAGGACGCAATACAGCGCAACGATTTTTTCCCGTGCCAAAATTTGGAAAGGACTGTCTTGGGATTTCAATTATAACTATTCCAAACAGGTCAACGAGAACAAGCAATGGAGCAATGCGCAAAATGCCCGCAAAATGCGATTCAGCGACGGCTATCTGCTCTCGCAGGCAACTTCGTTGAGCGAGATGACCTCCGAATTTACGATGGCAGGCAACAAAGCTTACACCCTGCAAAACCTGTTGCGCTATAATACCGTTATCAACAAAGATCATGATTTGAACGCTTTGCTTGGGTATGAAGAAACCGCTTATTACGAATACAGCTATTATGCCAGCAAAAAAGGGTTTACGGCAGAAAATTTGAATGTGCCGGACGCAGTTTTGAACAACGAAAACAAGATTACGGGAACGGCGCTTGACAGGGCTTCACGTTCCATTTTCGGACGTATCAATTATGCCTATCAAAACAAATATTTGGCAGAATTTGACCTGCGTCGCGATTATTCGTCACGCTTTGCAGCCGACTATCGCGGGGGGACTTTCCCTTCGGCGTCTTTGGGCTGGCGAGTGATGGAAGAATCGTTTATGGACAATCTCCGCGACAAGATCGACAATCTGAAATTACGCTTGTCATACGGACAACTCGGGAATCAAGGTGGTAGCGGATTGGGAGAATATGACTATCAATCGCTTTACGGATCAGCCAATTATCCTATCGGCGACGCGGTAGCCACCGGTTTCAAATCGGCGTTATGGTCTAACTCTTCATTGTCGTGGGAAACCACCAATATCACCAATGTGGGTATTGACATCGCCGTCTTGCAAAATCGTTTGAATGCGACCATCGAATATTACGACAAGTTTGTGGATGGGATTCTCTATTATCCGCCCATTCCGGAAATGGCGGCAGACGCCTCTGCTCCCAGAATGAATTTAGCGCAGGTAGATACCAAAGGGCTTGATTTTTCTATCAACTGGAACGACAAAATCGGTAATGTTTACTATTCGGTAAGCGGCAATTTCGGCTACAATCACAACCGTATCGTCAAATACAAAGGCGCTTTCACTGCCGGTTGGGTAGATAATCCCGACGGCACCAGAACATGGACGACCAATTTTGCCGATGTGAATTATGGGGACGTAAATTCGGGTTATGGCGTCGAAGGACATCCTATCGGAACTTATTATTTAAGAACGGTTTATCATGGCGACGGCACTTATTTCAACGCCGACGGTACGCCCAATCCCAATGGCGGTCCGAAAGACGGTATGATTCGCACCGAAGCCGATATGCAATGGCTGACCGCGATGATGGCAGCTGCCGACGGTTCGGGGAAAGACCTCTATACTTTCAAGCCGAATGATGCGGCAGCTCCCTCGCAAACCAAATTGTGGTATGGCGACTTGATTTATGCCGACAACAATGGCGATGGTATTTTCGGCGACGACAACGACCGGAAATTTCATGGCTCGCGTGTCCCGAAATACAACTACGGTTTGCAAGCCTCCGCTGCATGGAAAGGCGTTGACTTTTCGATGAACTGGGCAGGCGCAGCAGGTTTTCAACTCTATTGGGCGCCCGAAACCGGATATAACTCTACCGGTGTGCGTCTGGGGTTAGCAATTCCGACGGCAATCGCCAACGATCACTATTACTACGACCCCGCTGATCCGAACAATCCGAAAACCAATATCAATGGCAAATATTCGCGTTTGGTGGCTGCCGAAAGCGGTTATCCCGCACAATACGCCAGCGACTACTATTTATTTAAAGGCGATTATCTGAAATTGAAAAATTTGACGATTGGCTACACGCTCCCGCAACAGCTGACGCGGAAAATCTCTCTCGATAAAGTCAGAGTGTTTGCCACCGGCGAAAACTTGCTGACGATTACCGCCTTCCCCGGATTAGACCCCGAAATGGGTTACAGCACAGGTTATACATCCATGAGACAGTTTGCTCTGGGTATCAATGTTTCATTTTAAAAATATACAGATATGAAAAACTTAAAATATTTGATTTTGTTATGCGTATCCGCAGCAGGATTTTTTATGCTGTCTTGCAACGAATTGGATACGGTTCCTTACGAACAATTGGCTTCGGGTTCGATGTACACCGATGAGGCAACGACAGATGCCGGTGTAATAGGCGTATATAATGTTTTGAGGCAAGAATATGTTGCCGGAGGATCCGGCATAGGGCTTGCTTTGATAGATTCGTGGGGCGTCAATTCCGATAGCCGCGACGCTTCGGATGTGCCGCTGAATACGGCGAAAGCTTCTAATACGACCGGCACTTTCCAAAATTATTGGAAACAGCACTATTACGGCGTTTTTCGTGCAAATACGGCGATAGCATCTATTCCGAAATCGCCGGTATCCGACGCTAAAAAAGCGCGTCTGATAGCCGAATGTCGTTTCCTTCGCGCCTATTTCTATTACAGGCTGAATATGGTCTTCAAAGGCGTGCCTTATTACGAAGGAATTACGGAAATTTCGGAAATGACCAAAGGACGTGAAACAGAAGCGTTTATCTGGGATAAAATTATCGAAGACCTGACGGCATGCGCCGCCGAAACCAATCTGCCTGATCGCTACGATGCGGGCGACGGTAATTTTGGACGCATCACGCAAGGCGCCGTGCAGGCATTGCTGGGCAAAGTCTATTTGTGGCGTCAGGAATACGACAAAGCAGAAACTGCCTTCAAAGCGCTGGAAGCGATGGGCTATGAACTCTTTGCAGGTGCAGGCGCCGACAGCTATCGTCAGCTCTTCAAAGAAGCCAACGAACAGAGCAAAGAAGCTGTCTTCGCACTTCAATGTGTCGGTCTGTCGGGACAAGGTCAAGCGATGAGTTTCCGTTACGGCGGACGCACTTCTTACGGATCGTGTTGGAATACCATTCTTCCGAATACGGATTTTGTGGACAGCTACGAAAACATAGACGGCAGCCAATTCAACTGGGACGATATTATACCCGGTTATACGGCGAAAACTCCGGCAGAACGCAAAGTGTATTTCTATCGCGACAAAGACGCTGTAGAACCTTTCAAAGATGCCAGTGGAAAATCGGCATACGATATATTAGTGCAGGCTGAAATCGATTATCCGACGGAATATCTGCCTACAGGCAACGAAGCGCGTATCAAATCGGCGTATGAAAATCGCGACCCGCGTCTGAAAATGACCATCATCACGCCTTATTCCACTTATTTGGGAATAGGCGGTGGCGTCGATCAAACCCTTACTTTGCGCTGGCCCTGCTGGAATTCCGACGCCGTCGAACCTTTCGATATTCGTACCGATACGCCGGGTCGTTTCCACTATCTTTATCGCAAATTTGTAGCCGAAGGGAATTCCGAAATTCCTAATCGCGAATATTCTCCCATCGACTTGCCGATCATCCGCTATGCCGACGTGCTGTTAAACTTGGCGGAAGCCTTGAACGAACAGGGCGCCGCTAATCTGAACGAAGCCGTTGCTGCCGTCAATAAAGTGCGGAGCCGTGCCGGAGCAGCCTTGTTGCAGACGACCGACGCTACCAAACCAACTTATGTCCCCGACCAAAACAATCTGCGGGAACGAATTCGCAACGAGCGACGTTGGGAATTTGCGGGCGAAGGCGTGAATTATTTCGACGAAATTCGTTGGAGAACGCTTGCCACAAGCAAATTCAAGACAGACGCTTCGGGCGCCGCTGTTTCCGGCAATTTGGAAATTTGGGGAACGCCTTGGTACACTACCGAATGGGGTGGCGACAAGTATTATACTTGGGCTATTCCGAATGCCGAAAGGCAGAAAATAAAAGCGCTCACCCAAAACGAAGGATGGGAAAATTAAATTATGCAGAAAAGCCGCGTCATTCCGGTGAAAGCCGGAATCCCCTTCCAATCGTTAAATCCTAATATACAGTTATTTAGCATTTGACGGTCTTCGGGGGATGGCGGATCAAGTCCGCCATGACGGGCTTTTGAGACAGCCCCATTGTTAAAAAGAGACTGCCCCATCGCGGGGGAGTCTCTTTTTTGAGTACAATTAAAAATATAATATCTACATACATTTTTACCACATTCCGCCACCCGGACCGCCGGGTCCGCCGCCAGCGCCGCGCATTCCGCCGCCTTCGGGAGGTCCGCCACCCCAACGGCGTCCGCCTTCTTCGGAATTACCCGAACCTCGGCTGTTTGTTGGGAAAGCCGTGAATTTATAGATAAAACTACACATGAAAAAGCTCGGAATCACATTTGCCGTCGTAATCTGGTAGCCGTTGTTGGTAGCCGACGCCGAGATGCTGCTGCGACTTTGCAAAATATCATAAACGCTTAGTTTCAACGAGCCGGTGCCATAGCGTTTGCTGAATAATTGCTTGGTGATGGAGGCGTTCCACATTGTTTCGGGAACGTTGTATTCATCAAACGAGCCGCTGCGTCGGGTGTAGTTGATGTCGGTTTCGATGGTCCAGTTGCGGGGCAAATAGAACGATATGTCGCCGCCCAGTCCCAAATTGAAAGTCTGTTTGTTGTCGTCGGGACGCACGGTATAGCTGATGTCCTGAAAATTTCCCGATGCGCTTAATCCGACGTCAATCCAATCGGTGCGAAATCCGAAACGAGTGTTGTCGCCCACATTATAAGTGATGGTCGTACTTTCCGTCTTGTCCAATTTGACATCTGTCAAGTCGTCCAAATCGTTGGGATCAAAATTGTTCAGAATATAGCTGTTTTGATTGCGTTGGCTGAGGTTGATGCTGCTGCTGATCGTGAATTTTTTGTTTTTCAACGGGAGATTAAACATTCCTCTGAAACTGGTGTTCCAGTTGCCATTGACGTTATCGTAGAACGTATATTGGATTTTTTCGGCGTCGCGGGCAGTCATCGACGAAATGTCATTGACCGAGAAACCGCCGTTCAATTCAAAACTGTACATCAGTTGCGTTTCGGGAATGAATTTCTGAAATCTCACCCGCAAGTTGTTGGAGTAGCTTGGTTTCAAATTCGGATTACCTACCACATAGTTGGTCGGGCGTGTTTTATCGACATAGTCACGCAACTGTGAAGCGGAAGGCTGACCGGTTTCGCCGTCATAATTGATGCGCAAATTGCTGCGTTGTCCGAAGATATAGTTAAAATTGAGGGTAGGCGACCAGTTATTAACTGTCTGTGTGATAGACTGATATAGTGAATCTTTGGTGATATCTCTCACGTTATAGCTCGCCAAACTTTTGTTTTGATCATAGGGTGCCAATAAAAGATCATTGGCGTAAGGTTGATAGGTATTATTGACCGAATGGCTGGGGTCGTAGTTCAGCCCGATGGTATAATTATATTTCGGACGGACAAATTTCAAGCTCAAACCTATACGTTGCGAGAAAGCATTGCGGAGTGTCGAGCGGCTCAATGAATCGACGCGGGGCACCTCAATATAACCATGACCGGTATTCGACAAGTCAAACGTGCTGTTCACGCTTTCCGTATTGCTGTACGAAATTCGGTAGGTTGCCTGCAAAAAGACATTTGTCCAGAGTGGTTCGACGAATGACAGCGTTGCCCGATAGCTTGACGACCAGTCTTTCGTTTCGTCCTGTTCTTTTCTGTTATAATAGTTTTTTTGTGGAACACTCTGATCGGGATAATCATAAATGGTATTGGAACGTTCCATCGAGGTGCTGGTATTCAGACTTCCGTTCAAATTGACGCTGAACACGCGACCGGGTTTGCTGAATTTGTGCGCATAATCCAAAGATCCGCCGACATTGTATCCGACACCTTCGTTATAAGCTGTTGAATGAGATCGGAATATCGTGTCGGAGATGATATCATCGAGATCCAAATCATAGCGATCGGCAGATTCCGTTTCGTCACTGTGGCTGAAATTCACCCCAAAAGTCGGTCTGAAAATCAAGGTGTTCATCGTATCGGGTTTCCATTCCAAATTAAAATTGGCGGCAATATTATTGGAGGTGTAATTATTGGTCGAGTTGGTTATAGATTTCGTTCCATAGTCGGTATAATGAGTAACCCGTTCGCTGCCGCTTGTGCTTACGCGGTCGGAGCCGTTGAAACGCAGGTCTCCGTTGAAGTTAAAAGTCGGCGAAAATTCTTTATTCATATTCAGCATTACGACATTGGAGGTTGCCACGCCGCCGCCGCCGCCACGTCGCATACGCATGCCGCCAAAACGGTTAGCGCCCAAGTCGCCTGCGCCCATATTGTTGTTGTTGTTGGAGTTCAGCATCAGGGTATAGCGTGTGTTGTTGTTCATGTGATTCAGGAACGCGCCGCCTTGGTAGCGCAAATCGGTATCTTCATTGATGTCTCTACCTAAACCTGCCAGCGCATTGCCCATCGTTCCGCGTTTCATCCCTTCACGGATGGTCAGGTTGATGATGGTATTTTCTTCGCCGTCGTCGAAGCCGGTCATACGCGCCATATCCGACTTTTCGTCAATGACTTGCAACTTTTCAATCATATCTACCGGCAAATTTTTGGAGGCAATGGTCGGGTCGTCGGAGAAGAAGTCTTTGCCATCCACCTTGAATTTTTTGACTTCTTTGCCATTGACTGTGATTTTGCCGTCTTTATCTACTTCGGCGCCGGGCAGTTTTTTGATCAGGTCTTCTACGACGGCATTTTCCGGCACTTTGAAAGCGGTGGCGTCGTACTCGATCGTATCATTTTTCACGACCACTTCGGGTTTTTTACCTTCAACTACCATTTCTTTCAGCATAATGGCGTCGGTTTCCAAATAGAGTTTGCCGACATTCATAGATTGATCAATTTTGACATTGATGTTTTTCAGAAATGTTTTGTAGCCGACATACTTCACGCGGATGATGTAGGCGCCTGCCGTACTTGGCATTTTCAGCGAAAAACGTCCTTTGGCGTCGCTGACGCTGCCTGCAACTAATGTGCTGTCTTTGCTGCTTTTCAACAATTCCACACTGCCTGCTATCACAGGTTCTTCGGTTTCTTTATCTAAGATTGAACCGGAAATTGTTCGTGTTGTTTGACCGAAAACAGTCGCTGTGCCGAACAAAAAGAGGGCGAGAATCCCAATCAAAATTTTACGCATATAAAATAGGACTTTATTAATTAATCCGATGTAAAAGACCGTAAAAAACATAAAACGTTTAATCGGATTTTCAATCTTTGAATAATTTAACACAAAATAATCGTAGCTTTGCAGTCTGTTTTCTGAAATTATAGAATTAAATGAAAGATTTTATACAGGTATTAAGACGTTTTGTGCCGCCTTATAAAGGTTATTTGCTGGCACATATTGCAGTAACTTTGTTGTCTGCATTTTTTACGCTGATTTCTTTTTGGGGCATTATTCCGATCTTGCAGATACTGTTTCAAACGGGCGAAGTGCAGGAGGTATTGACCTACCAAAGCATCCATATCGACTGGCTGTCGTTCAGCTCGTGGAAGGCGGCGGTGGACAGTTTTCAAAACAATCTGGATTGCTATCTGGCGGAATTGATTCGGTTGCGCGGCGAACTGTTTGTGTTGATCATGGTGTGTCTCTATGTGGTCGTTACGACGATTTTTCGCACGGGCGTGATGTATTTGTCGTCTTATTTTCTGATTCCGTTGCGCACGGGCGTTGTTCGCGACATTCGCAATCAGATCAATAAAAAAATTCTTGCGCTGCCCCTTGCCTTTTTCTCCGAAGAACGGAAAGGCGATATTATGGCGCGTATTTCCGGCGACGTCAACGAAATCGAAAGTTCGATTATGAGTTCGTTGGATATGCTGTTCAAAAATCCGATTCTGATTTTCTTCTATTTGGTCGCTATGCTGCTGATGAGTTGGCAACTGACTGTTTTAGTGCTGGTTGTCATACCGGTCGTTGCTTATATTATTACTGTCATCGGCAAAAATCTCAAACGGCGCTCGGCGCAGGGACAACGGCAATGGGGGCAACTGATGTCGCAAATTGAAGAGACCTTGAGCGGTCTGCGGATCATCAAAGCTTTCAATGCCGAAGAAAAAATCGTCAAACGGTTTCAAAAAGACAATGAAACTTTCCGCCGCACGACCAACAAAATTTTCAGTCGGCAACAGTTGGCGCACCCGCTCAGCGAACTGCTCGGCACGCTCACGGTGGCTTTTGTCATCGGCTACGGCGGCTACCTGATTCTGTCGGAGCATAGCAGTATCAGCGGACCGAGTTTTATCTACTACCTGACGATTTTCTATATGTTGATCAATCCGACGAAAGACCTCTCGAAATCGGTGTATGCCATACAAAAAGGCTTGGCGTCGATGGACAGGGTCGATAAAATTTTGCAAGCCGAATCGACCATCACCGACCCACGACATCCCCAACCGCTGCATTTCGATCGGAGTATCCGTTATGAAAATATTTCTTTCCGCTATCGCGACCAATGGGTGATCAAAAACGTGGATTTGGAAATTCCGAAAGGAAAAACCGTTGCGCTTGTCGGACAATCAGGCTCCGGAAAATCGACCTTGGCAGATCTCTTGCCGCGTTTCTACGACGTGCAACAGGGGAAAATCACCATTGACGACACCGATATTCGCGATTTCACCACCCACGATTTGCGGCAATATATGGGGATTGTCAATCAGGAAGCCATTCTGTTTAACGACAGCTTTTTCAATAATATTGCTTTCGGCGTGGAACATGCAAGTATGGAACAGGTCGTCGAGGCGGCACGCATCGCCAACGCTTACGAATTTATTATGGCGTCGGAAGAAGGTTTCGATACCAATATCGGCGACCGAGGCTGCAAATTGTCGGGCGGACAGCGTCAGCGTATCAGTATTGCCCGCGCAGTGCTGAAAAATCCGCCTATACTGATTTTAGACGAAGCCACCTCCGCTTTGGATACCGAATCGGAACGTTTGGTGCAGGACGCTTTGGAAAAATTGATGAGCCATCGCACGACTTTGATCATTGCTCACCGACTTTCGACTATCAAAAATGCTGATATTATCTGTGTGATGCACGAAGGTGAAATTGTAGAGCGCGGCACGCACAATGAGCTGACCAAGCGGAACGGTTACTACCGCAAATTGTGTGAAATGCAATCTTTTTGAAAAAAAAATCGGATGATTGTTTTGTGGTTTCAAAAAAATATATTACCTTTGTGCCCGCAAATGCGGAAATAGCTCAGTTTGTAGAGCACGACCTTGCCCCAAGAGGTACACGGGAACCCGACCTTGGCAAGGAAGGATGTGAAACCGACAAAAAAATGCGGAAATAGCTCAGTTGGTAGAGCACGACCTTGCCAAGGTCGGGGTCGCGGGTTCGAGTCCCGTTTTCCGCTCTTATTGATTTTAAATGGTTTATATTTCGCCCGCTCGGATGGTGGAATGGTAGACACGCAAGACTTAAAATCTTGTGACCATTAGGTTGTGCGGGTTCAAGTCCCGCTCCGAGTACACTACAAAAAGTCGCATTGTCATTCCGTAGCGCAGCAAGGAATCCCCTGCTCATCGTTTCAAAAAGCCCAAAAAGACCTCATTTTTACCTCATCACAAACAAGAAACCTCAGTAGCCGGTTTTTACCACAAAGGCAAAGAAAGGCAAAAACAGACACCCTTATTCCTGCGGGCGCCCTTAGTAGCTTGGAGTTGAATGTCTGCAATTTTTTACCCTTATTCCCTTATTTTCAAAAGATTAATAAGGTAATGAGGTTGGCGTTTGTATATTGCAACATATATGCTACTGATGTTGTTTTGTTTGTGATGAGGTAAAAATGAGGTTTTTGCAGGGGATGGCGGATCAAGTCCGCCATGACGGGCGGTTTTTACTGATAGCATCACTCGCAGTGATACTATCAGTTCCCCCCCCACTAATCACTAACCACTAACCACTAACCACTAATCACTAATCACTAATCACTAACCACTAACCACTATATTCCCCCCCCTTCACAGCCCCTTCTCGCCGCGATTCCAAAAAAACTTTTGCGAATTAAAAAACATTAACGTTTTTTTTTTTTTTTGTTCTCGGAAAATAACTTACCTTTGTCGCTCAATATTAAATTTATTTATTCATTAATTAAAAGTAAAATTTTATGAGAAAGTTATTTTCTTTATTGTTAGCTCTGACGGCGCTGTGGTGCTGTGGAGCAGTGGCAGTAAATGCCAAAACAATTTATGTAACTCCTTCGGGAGCAGGTAATAAAGACGGAAGCGATTGGGCGAATGCTTACGACAATGTGAGTACGGCTGTTGCCGCTGCTGCATCGGGTGATATTGTTGCCTTACAACAAGGCACCTATCAACGTACAGGACATATAACTCCGGTTGCAACAAACGTTCAACTGCAAGGCGGTTATACCGGTGTTGGCGATACGCGCGAGATTAATCCGGCAAATACGATTTACAAAGCAGAAAATACGCCGGGACGTATCTTTGAAGCTACAACTGATGCTGCCAATGGCTTTACATTAAGCGGAATCACCTTTACTGCCAATGAGGGTAATTTAGGGCATGGCGGATTTTTGCAGTTGAATAATAACGTTATTATTGAAGACTGTATCATTGACGGATTCATTAACACTTATTCTGCCACCAGTGCTACGGGCGGCGGTCTTTTCCGTACAAGCGTTGCCGGTTATACATTGACTATTAACCGTTGTCGGATAACTAACTGTCAGGGTAGCAGTCATAGTTCTTACAACGCTATTTTTGTATTTGGTAATCAAAACGGTACATTCAATATCTATAATACCATTATAAATGGCTGTACTACACGTTTGTTGGCATCGGCGAGTAACGATGCTCGTTATGTAAATATCATCAACTCTGTTTTGGCAAACAATACAGTAGGCATTGATTTTTCTACTAACAGCGGGAAAGTGATAACGAACAGCATTATTTACAATACTCCGGTAACTTCAACATCAGGTGCGCAGTTTACTAACTGTTATGCGAATGGCAGTCTTGGCAGCAATACGCAAACAGGCTGCTATTCATTTACAAGTTTGTCTGAAGTCCTTACGGCAAATTATACGCCAACAGCAGCATTAGTAGATAAAGGTACGACAGTATCCGTTGGCGCAACAGACATTGCAGGCAATCCGCGTACTTATGGTAGTATTGATATAGGTCCGTATGAAAATATTGAGGTAACAAATTATACAGCCGGAGCAAACATCGCAAGTTTGAGCGCTTACGGGCTGTATGGATCGACTGCTGTTTATGTAAGTTTGACTACGGCAGGCAATGATTATGTTCCTGATTATCAGGACGGCGTTATCTTTACTCAAGTTAATGGCGCAAGCTATACGGCAATTGTTACGAACAGTATTCCGGTTACTAAAACGGCAGACATTGAGGCAAAAACTTTTACGGCCTCACAAGCAACTACCACCGTAACGGTATCCTATCCTTCGTATATTACTGTTACCGGCCCGGCATTGTCGAATGTAACCACCAATAACGGCATAACGACCGGAACATATTTGGCGCCTGCCAATTCCGCTATCTATTTTTCGCTTGAAGCTATATATGAAAATCCGGAAGCAACTGTTACCGATGCCACAGCAGGAGCTATTACCGAAACAAACGGCATTTATACGCTGCCTCTGACAAATATAATTGCCGGAGCTACGGTAAGGCTGTCAGCGTCTCTGATAAACTATACGCTCAACAAAGTTGAAAGCAACGCAACAGTCAGCTTCGCGGGAGGCACTTCTGCTACAACGGCGCATTATAACGATGAAGTAACCGGTACGGTTAGCGTTACAAGTCCTTATCACTCGCCTTATGTGTCGGTAGATGGCGTATATACGGCTTTGGACGGAAATAATCAATTTACTTTTACGGTAACAGGCAACACAACTGTGGCAGTTACGGCATTTGCCGAAAATGTGATTCCGGTGAGCGAAGATACTTATGTGAGCGGGAAGTCAGGGAATCAAGGTGATAGTTATTCTTCAGATGTTTCGCTTAGAATACGTAAAGCAACTTCTACTTACGATGATCTTCGCAGTTATATTCGTTTCGTTATACCCGAAGATATACGTACTTCATATAACAAAGCGGAACTCAAACTGAGTTTGCAGCGAGTTTCTGTGGCGACTAAATTGGAACTGCGCAAGGCAAATGCTACGGTTAGCGCTGTAGCAACACTTAATGGACTGACTTGGAGTGAGTGTGGTGAAACGAACAATACATTTTCCGGCGATATCATCTGGCAGGCTACGGCAAATCATGCCGTAGGCAGTGAAGAAAATGGTTATTTAACTACCGACGAAGTTGTGTCTATTGACGTTTCGTCTTGTATCACAGAAGATACTGAAACCATTACGTTGCAACCGTCGCAAAACGGAGGTGGTGGATATGTAATGTACCGTTCCCTCGAAAACGGCAACCCCGATTACGTCCCCGTGCTTGTCTTTTCGCAGCCTGCTTTCAAAGTTTCGGCACCCCAGAATGCATCGGCAAGCAATTATATAACTTCGGGCGACAATGCCAACGGCGACGTAATCTTCTACGAAGACGGGCAGTTGCTCGATGCAACGGATTTCACCCCCGTCAATGGCGTTGTGAAAGTAGTCAAAACCTTTCAAACCGACAAGTGGTATCCCATCGGCGCACCGTTTGAAATAGCGAGTGTCAGCATCAACGATGGTACAACAACTCATGTTGGCATACCCTACATTGGTACGGAAACCGTTCCGGCAGATCCTGCTAATTTTGTCGATGCAGACGACAACAACAGTGTAGCCGACAATTTCTTCCTTGCCGAATACGATGGCGAAGGCGATAAGTTTAAATTCACTCAAACTTTCACGCAAAATAAAGGCTATGTCATCGAGTTCCCGTTGGAAGGGTTCCAAGTAAATTATGTAACGGTAACTTTCACCTCAACGGCAAATCCTTTGCTTAAGAGTACTGTCGGAATACCGGAAACAATGGGAAGTGCAACGTATAAATTGATAGCCAATCCCAATGTGGCAAATTGGGCAACGCCCGGCATCACCGGCGCAACGGCATACTATCAATACGGCTACGACAACAGCGGTAATTACGTCGGCAACAACAACCACTTCGGAATTGTAGTAGATTCATACTCCAATCCTGCCACTACATTGACTCGCCCGCTGCAACCGTTTGAAGCATTTGTGGTCACGAAATCTGGCTCTTTGCGCTCCTCCATCGGCATCGGCGCCACCGAAACGCCGGTCGCCTTGCCCGCAGTGATCACGAAAGATCCGGTCGTCAAAACGGAATATTACAATCTGCAAGGGCAGAGATATTCCATTTCTCCGAAAAATGGAATATCTGCCGGCACTCCCTATATCGTGAAAGAAGTGCACCAATCGGGGAAAGTAACTTCTAAAGTGATTAGTGGTAAGTGATAAGTGATGAATGAGCCCGTCATTGCGGCGAACCGCAACCCCCTGATTAACGGTGTTCAGGGGATCCCGCGTCAAGCGCGGGATGACGGCAAAAAACAGAGATCTTCAAAAAACAGAAAAATATGAAAAAGATAATATTATCAGCTATCGCAATTGCCCTTGCCGCAGGCAGCGCATTTGCATTTGGAGAGAGAGTAACGCGCGATGCA
>JAISUM010000099.1 GCA_031272095.1 Candidatus Symbiothrix sp.
TAGAGTTGTTTTGTGCGGTTGAACGTTTGCTGCGCGTATTTAAGGTCGCTTTCCGAACTTGTGAGCGTTGCCTGTGCCTGCGTAACTCGTTCAATCAGAGTTGATTTGTCGATTTCGGCGAGCAACTGCCCTTTTTTCACCTGCGAATTGAAATCCACAAAAATTTTTTCGATAACGCCCGACACCTGCGTACCTACTTCCACCTTATCGACCGGCTGAACGTAACCGGTCGCCGTAACCGTAGTTTCGACCGTGTTTTCCTGCACCTGTTCGGTGTTGAAAATGATTGTCGTATTTCCCCGCTTTTTCACAAGAAAAACGCCAACCGCAATGGCTATTACGAGAGCAATGACAGGGATGATCCATCTTTTTTTCTTCATATCTTTATCGTTTTTTATGTTACATTGTAATTTTTACGCCCATATACACGTCTAATATTTTGCGTTTCAGCATAAATTCATATTTGCTTTGAATATAGTCGTTTAGGGCGCTGATATAATTGTTTTGCTGTTGCAACAAATTGACTGCCGTGATTGATCCCGCCTGAAACTGTGCGTGATAAGCGTCAAAAGTTTTTGAATAAGCGTTTTGTCGAATATCATTTGTTTTGTATTTATTGTAGGCAGAGACGACGTCCTGATATTCGGTAACGACGGTTTGTTCGGCGTCCAATTCGGCTTGTTTTTTGTCTAATTCGGCTTGTTGCAGGGCGATACGACTTTGCGTTACTTTTGATTTTGTGCGACTGTTATCATAAATCGGGATGCTGAGCGAGAGTCCGATTTGTTCGTTCAGACGATCTGCGAGTTGCGTTCCGAAATTGTCGAACTCTGTATGTCCGGTGCCGATACTGCCGTGCAGACTGATAGTTGGCAAGTAGTTGCCTTTCGACATTTTCAGGCTGACTTTGGCTATATCCACATTGTACTGACTGATTTTCAGGTCGGGCAAGACGTTTAAAGTTTGTTTGATCACTTCGTCGGCGGCAGGCAATAATTCCATCGCGCGAATGGCGGAGGTGTCAGGCGGCAGGATTTGCAGATTGGTTGAGGCTGGCATCGCCATCAAACTTTTCAGTGTCAGCAGGCTATTGTCCCGCGATATTTGCGTATTGACCACGTTGTTGCGATCGTTGGCAAGTTGGGCTTCGAGCAGCAGATAATCGCTTTCAAGAATCGATCCTGCGGCATATTGCGCTTTACCTTGTCGTGCATTTTCTTCGCTTGCATTGATGACCGCCGCTTGATATTTGAGCAGTTCTTCGTTGCCCAAAGCCGTCAAAAACGCCTGTAAAATCTGAACAGTCAGCGTGTTGGTATATTGTGCCGTTTGATACGCGGATTGTTCTTTTCGTAATTTGTTCTGTTCGATGGCGTTGTCGATGGCGCCGCCCTGATAGAGCGTCATATTGGCGCTGATCCCGTAACTGCCGCCAAATGAGGCGTCGCTGCCTGCACTGTGGGTGAGATTTTCGCTTGCCGATGCGCTGAGGCTTGGCAGTCGTTCCATTTTCGACTGGCGGTAAGCATCTTCTTGTGCTTCTTCAGTTAACTCCATAGATTGAAGATTGTAGTTCTGCCGATAGGCGTATTCCAAACAATCTTCCAAAGTAACGACAGTCGTATTCTGTGTTTTTGCAACGACTGTCGTCATCATCATGATAAAACCTAAAACAATCTTGTTCATACCTTATGTATTAATAATTGCGTTGCAAAGGTAAATAAAGATCGAAGATAAATCGAATTTGCCCTTGCAAACTGTTAAAATTTCGGGGTGAATGACACATGGTAATCGGATTTTTGGATTTTTAGACTGTTAGATTTTTAGATTTTTAGATTTTCCATTTGTTCTAAAAAGTTTTTTCGATAGCTGCGTCCTACCGGAATGGGTTTATTTTCGATCATCACCTGTTCGCTCTTGAATGACTTGATTTTATTTGCCGCCACAATAAACGACTTGTGGATACGGAAAAAACGGTCTTTCGGCAACTGTTTACAGATGGTTTTCATCGTCATTGTCGGCATATACATCTTATCGGGAGTGATGATTTTGATATAATTATTGCAGGCTTCGATATACAGAATGGTGTGCAAGGGCAAACGGACGGTTTGATAGTCGTATTTAAATACAATTGTTCCATCGGCGGCAATAACGGTTGGCACGGAATTCTTCGCACTGGCTTGAAAACGCTGTTCCGCCTTGTTGCAGGCTTTCAAAAAGCGTTCAAAATCAAAGGGTTTTAGCAAATAATCGACCACGTCCAATTCAAATCCTTCGACGGCATATTCTTTGTGCGCGGTCGTAATAATTATCAAGGTATTTTTGGCGACCGTTTGCGCAATATGTATGCCGGAAATATCGGGCATGTGCATATCTAAAAATATCAAATCGGGCTGTTCCGCACGGACGGACGAAAGCCCTTCCAAAGGGTCGGTATAAGCGCCCAATAACTGAATAAAGGGGATCCGTTTGCAATAATGCGTCAATAGTTTCAACGCCAACGGCTCGTCGTCAATAGCGATACATTTCATCATTATGATAATTTGATTTGAAGTTCGACCATATACGCCTGACTGTTTTGACGGATAACGAGCGAATGGCATTGCGGATAGGCTAATTCCAAGCGTTTTTTGATGTTTTCCAAGCCGACGCCTTCCGAATGATTTTTTTCGTTGATGCCTGTTACTATCGAATTATTGCAGGTAAATTTCAAAACATCGTTTTCTACTTCGATGAGGATATGAATAAAACAGCTGATATGGGCGCTGATGCCGTATTTGAAGGCATTTTCAACGAAAGGAATAAAAGTCAACGGCATCATTTCCAAATCTGTGAAAGTGCCTTTGACCTGAAATTGCAACTCAAATTTTTCAGACGCCCGCAAACTTTGCAGGTGAATATATTCTTCCAGCATCTTCACTTCTTTTTCCAACGGGATACGATTGTTGTTGCTTTCAACCGTAACAAATCGCAGAAAATCGGACAGCGACAGGATCACTTTCGGCGCTTTATCATCTTTACTTAAAGTCAGATAATAAATGCTGTTCAGGCAGTTGAAGAGGAAATGCGGATGGATTTGCGACTTCAGAAAAGACAGTTCTGCCTGCACCATCGACTTTTCCAATTCCTGCAAATGCTGTTTTTCGGCATACCACTGCGAAAAAACTTTCAGTCCGGTGCTGACAATAAAGACCAATAAAAACTGGCTGGATCGGGAGTACAAGCCGAAACGTCCGACTATATCTATGTGCAAAATACGGATGTGATCCAGTTCCGGTTGTTGGTAAGGAGGTATTTCAGGCTGATAAAAATGATGAATCAGATTGGGGATGATCAGCGAAAAAATCATATAAGCCAGCAGCGTGATCCCTAAAAAAGCCATGATTTGTTTCGGAAGAAAACGCGGCACTACTACATTTTTGTTGTAATAGAAATAGGCGATCAGAAACAGGCAACTGACGCCGAGCATCATGCTGAACGCATAATCGGATTGGTGCGCCATTCGGTGTTGCAAGGGCACAGTCATATACAGAAAAACCGCCCATCCCATAAGATGAGCAACAAGGATCCATGCTTTTTTATTTTTCGGCGAAAATAAACTCATCGTGATTTTTTTTGCAAAGGAACGAAAAATATTTGGAATTGACAATGAAATTGAATTTGTTTTTGTACCTTTGCGCCCGTTTATCATTGATTCGTAATATATTATTTAGATGACGCATCACATTTTATTTAATCCCGAAGCATGGTTGGCGTTTCTGACGCTGGTCTTCCTCGAAGTGGTATTGGGAATCGACAATATCATTTTTTTGTCTATTATGTCGAACAAAGCGCCGAAAGCAAAGCAGGCGGAAGTTCGCAATCTCGGTTTGTTGTTGGCAATGTTGGGGCGTATCGCGCTGTTGTTTGGCGTGTCGCTGCTGATCAAATTGACGAGACCTATTTTTTCCGTTACGACCGAATGGGCGTCGTTTGCCATCAACGGGCAAAGCATCATCATTCTGTTGGGCGGCTTGTTTTTGCTGTATAAAAGCGTCAGCGAAATCCATCAAAAATTAGAAGAAAAAGACAGCGATATTCCGAAAGTCAAAACCGGCGCAGGGACGGTCGGTATGCTGATTTTGCAAATCCTGTTGTTGGATTTGGTATTTTCTATCGACAGTGTGCTGACGGCTATTGGGATGGTCAGTTTTAAGGAGTTCGGATACGGCGGCGCCATGGCGATCATGATTTCGGCAATCGTAGTAACGGTAATGATCATGCTGTTTTTCTCGTCGCCGATCAGTCGGTTTGTCAATGAGCATCCGACCATTCAGATGTTGGCGCTCTCGTTCCTGATTTTGATCGGCGTAACACTCTTGGTCGAAGCCGGACATTTAGCGCATCTGAATGTGCTGGGCAATCCGATCAGTGAGATTCCGAAAGGCTATATCTATTTTGCTATCGCTTTTTCGCTGGGAGTGGAGATTTTGAACTTGAAGTGGCAGAAGAAACGGAAACTTCCACCTGCTGCTCAGTCGTAGCATAACTGCCTATCAGCCCTACCCCACCCTCAATATTGGAATAAATCTGTATTGGCTCATAAAACAAATCCAAGCCTTCGGTGGCGCGACTTGCCTGCACGCTTTTTGAAAAAAGATAACACGATTCCGAAAGCTTGTTCAGGCGAACATACACGCTTTGGTGAATCACAGGCGTTTCGTCGGCTTCGAGTATAGCAGCCAATTGGTCGTAGGGAAAATAATTTTCTACGCCGGAAAACGCCACATTGATTTTTAAAGGATATGTTTGCCCATCGAACAAGTCGTCGGAGAAAATGCCATACTGCGTGTCGTCGTCGTCGTCAAAACCGGAAAATTGCGTCGTAAGGTCATCGAAAACAAGATCATTTGAAGTATAAGGGATCGGCAACGATACATTCAGCGTATAACTTGCACCTTGAAATCTCGCTGTTGTCTTCAAATAGACTTGCAGCGCGTAATATTCGCGCACACCGGGCGTATCTTTGATCGGCACAATAAGGTCGCCTTTGAGATCTGTAAACACATCAAGTGTGAGCCATCTGTCATTTGCCGGAAAATCAATTTCCCGTTGGGTTGCCTGAATATTGGACGTTATTTCTCCCCATTCGGGTTGGTGCAATACTTCTGCCGAACAGCTGACCGGATCATAACCCGGAGCTTCTGCCTTGACAGTCAATTTGTCGCCTCCTTTCGGTATATACGAGCTTTCATAATTACCATAAAATGAGGTGAGACTCATAGTATCGATCAGGCTATCGTCTTTCCATAATACCACGGTGGCATTGTAGATAGAATTAAAACCCTCGTCGTCGGACAAAAAAAACCGGCTTGCAGTGAGCTGTACCGACACTTTAGATCCTGGCGTCAAAAGGCTTTTCAGGGTGATAAGCGGCTGCGTTTCTTCCGCATCAAACTCGATATTGTTTTCGCAGGCATAGCCCAAACTCAATAGCATAAAAAACAGTATTCGTTTCATATTGGTCAAAATTTATAATTATAACTGATTGAAGGGATGATCGGAAATATCGTGATCTTTTTCATCACCTTATGCTCTCTGTAAATTGTCGGATCGTATTCCGAAGTGGTGAAGATAAAGAAAGGATTCATACTGTTGTAAGCATTATAGACGCTGACATTCCAAGTATAGCTCCGTCCTTTTTTGGTGAAAGTATGAAAATTGAATCCGAGATCCAAGCGGTGATAATCGGGATAGCGGTAATTGTTGCGCTGCGGGATATAATCAAGGGACTCGTTGTAGGTATTGCCCGTTTGCCAATCCAACATATCGCCTTGATACTGTTGTAACGCCAGCGTAGCACAATTTCCGCTGCTATATACCCATGTCGCCGACACATCAATACGCTTACCGAATTTGTGCGCCACCACGAGATTGAGGTCGTGCCGACGGTCGTATTTCGCCGGAAAAGCTTTCCCAAAATTCAGTTCTTCGCCCGCGCGGTCGAAAATCCTTTCTGTCTTTGCCCAAGTGTAGCCTAACCAGCCGGTCGTTTTGCCGACTGTTTTTTGCGCCAAAAATTCCACTCCGTAAGCCCAGCCGCGCCCCATACTGACTTTTTCTTCCCAACCGGTATTGACCGAAAGGAAGGAAGCGCCGTCTTTGTATTCCGTCAGATTGTTCATTCGTTTATAATAGGCTTCCACCGAAAAATCCACCAAATTGTTCAAGTTGTAAAATGCGCCAAGCGACACCTGATGCGAATTCATCGGCGTGATTTGTTTGGTAACAGGCACCCACAAATCGGTCGGCAGGCTGATATTGTTGTTCGACAAAAGGTGGATGTACTGACTCATCGCGGCATAACTTGCTTTCACCGACCAGTCATCATTCAGCAGGGCGCGAAGACTGATACGCGGCTGCAAGGAATGGTAGAATTGCTGTTGCACATAAAATGCCGAATAGTGCAGCCCGATATTGGCTTTGAGCCAGACATTCAGACTGATATTATCTTCGACAAAGAGCATCATTTCGTTGGCGGCGATATTGCTGTCTCCGACGACGGTATCCATCGGCGTTTCATCGTTTCCGGTAGCTTTCGCCACAAATACGCCCGGACGGAAAGTATGTCGAACCATTTCGCTTCCGAATTTAACGTCGTGATTCGGATTCGGCGCATAATCAAATTCAGCCTTGCTCGAAAAGTCTTCGATGCCCGATTTATAGGTCAAATGCACGTCGGAATCTTCGTCATCATCAGCCGAATGTAGCGAATGAGTTTGTCCGATGCCCATATTGAAACGATAGCGGGTATAATTGGCGGTGATATTCATAAACAGTTTATTGTTGATCACCCGATTCCAGCGAAGCACGGCAAGCAGATTGCCCCAATGCCAATCCATCGCCATTTTGTCGGACGATTTCACCCGCGTGCTACCGTCCCAATAATCTTCCTTTTCGGAATAATCCATCCCAATCACATCGTCGCCCATATAAAAGCTCAAATACAAACGGTCTTTGTCTGAAAATTTATGGCTGACTTTGGCATTGATGTCATAAAAATAATAACCTGCATCGACCTGTTCGGAATTTCCGCGCTGCACATATTTGATCAGCGGTTTCGACAAAACATCAAAATAAGTGCGCCGCGCCGATACATTGTAGGTCGTTTTGCCCGCTTTGTCCAAAGGACCTTCCACATTCAATTTCGACGAAATCAGTCCGATACTGAAATTGCCGTGCAGCTGTTTGTTGTTGCCGTCGTTCATCCGAATATCCAGCACCGACGACAAGCGGCTGCCGAATCGCGCCGGGAATCCGCCTTTGTAGAGCGTAACATTTTTGATGGCGTCGGCATTGAAAACCGAGAAAAAGCCCGCCGCATGATTAATATTGTACAACGGCACGCCGTCTAACAGAAACAGATTTTCGTCAGGACCGCCGCCACGCACATAAAAGCCCGTGAAGCCTTCCGTCCCCGACTGCACGCCCGGCAAGAGCTGCAAAGATTTGATCAGATCAACTTCGCCCAGCAATGCCGGAATTGCTTTGATTTGCGCCACCGGCACACTGATCGCACTCATTTGGGTACCTTCAACGCCCAGATTTTGCTGATTGGCGGTTATCGTAACTTCCTGTAAGACATTGCTTTCTTCCAATCGCACCGTGATGACCGTGTCTTTCGAGAGGTCGAGGCTTATGGTTTGCGGCAAATAGCCCACATAGGAATATTGCAGGCTCACTTTTCCGCCGGACAAAGTTAGCGAATAAAAGCCGTAGCTGTTCGTAACCGTCCCTCGTTTAGCAGTCGTTTCAGCCACCGATGCACCAATCAGCGTTTCCCCTGTCAGGCGGTCGGTAATATATCCGCTAATCGTATAATTTTGCGCAGCCATTGCAGCATCCATATTCAGCAAGCAACACGCCGTCGCTATGATCAAGTATTTTTGCATATCATTGTTTCTCCATATATATTATTTCCATATCCGGGGGGCAAAATTAATGCTTTTCTCGGTGAATGCAAAATTTTCTCGGCGCCTATTGCAGAAAAACACCGACATCTGCTTGTTGTTTGCAAAAAAAATTGTACCTTTGCGGCTCTTTTGTGAAACATTATCATAAACATACAAAGAATATGGCAACCATCAATTTTGGCGGAGTTGACGAACAAGTCGTTACCCGCGAAGAATTTCCGCTCGAAAAGGCGCGGGATTTTTTGAAAAACGAAACAATCGCCGTCATCGGATACGGCGTTCAGGGACCCGGACAGTCGCTCAACCTGCGCGACAACGGGTTTAATGTAATCGTCGGTCAGCGAAAAGGCGGCAAAACTTGGGACAAAGCAGTCGCCGACGGCTGGATTCCGGGCGAAACGCTCTTTGAAATCGAAGAAGCGGCGAAGCGCGGCACTATCATTCAGTATCTGCTATCCGACGCGGCGCAGATAGAAGTCTGGGCGACTATCAAACCCCATCTCACGGCGGGCAAGGCGCTCTATTTTTCACACGGATTCGGAATAACCTACAAGGAACGCACGGGCATCATTCCGCCTGCCGACATCGACGTAATTCTCGTTGCGCCGAAAGGGTCGGGTACGTCGCTCCGCAGGATGTTTCTCGAGGGACGCGGACTTAATTCGAGTTTCGCAGTATTTCAGGACGCAACCGGAAAAGCGCGTGAACGCACGATTGCACTTGGCATCGGCGTCGGTTCGGGCTACTTGTTTGAAACCGATTTCAAACGCGAAGTATATTCCGACCTCACGGGCGAACGCGGCACGCTGATGGGCGCTATTCAGGGCATACTGCTTGCACAGTATGAAGTCCTCCGCGCCAACGGACATACGCCTTCCGAAGCGTTCAACGAAACGGTCGAAGAACT
>JAISUM010000074.1 GCA_031272095.1 Candidatus Symbiothrix sp.
GTAAAGCGCGTTATCCAGCGTCAGGTGCTTAATCCGCTGTCGAAAGATATTTTGGCGCGAAAAGTGAATCACGAGAAACCTATTGTGGTTGATGCGAAGGATGGGGAGTTGAGGTTTGAGAATTGAGTTTTCAACAATTAGAAGGGGATTCCGGCTTTCGCCGGAATGACGAGGTTTTTCTACTTTTGAGATAGCCTATTTTTTGTGTCTGTATAAATAAGGTTGGCTATTTTGAAAAAAATCACTATCTTTGCAGGCAAAATAAAAACATAAAGTTCGCAAACGCATAAAATATATGTCGGCACAAGAATCATTAATGAACCGCATTCAGCCCGAACTGCACGAATATCTTGTCTATTTGCAGCAGCACCCCGACGGCGAGGAAATCCAATACCGCACGGTGTTGGAGAACCTCGTTAATGCCATTCAGTTGGACGGGAAAAGTACTGTTGCCATACAGGAAGACCACCGCAGCAACGTGGAAGTTGACGGTATACCCGACTTCTTCGTTTGGGAAAACCATAACACGCTTTTTAAAAGTTTGATTGGTTTCATCGAATGTAAAAAACCATCCTATAAACTCGAAAAACTGATTGAAAGCGAACAAATTAAAAAATACGCTAACAGTCGCGACAATATTATTATCACCAATTATTTTCGGTTTATTTTGCTGCAAAAGGGAAAAGTAGTCAAGGACTTGACATTAGATGCAACAAAAAACAAATCTCCTGAAATGGGAATGCAGTGTTTGGATTTGCTTACGCTTTTCATTACTTTTTACGGCTACGATTATCCTTACATCAAAACCAAAAAAGAACTTGTCAACGCGCTTGCCTCGCAAAGTTTTTACTATTCGGTGGCTTTGCGGGAGTATATCAGCAACAGGGAAAATGTTGAAGATCTTTTTTATACAAAATTTTGTGCCCTCTATAACGATTATGAAAATTCTCTGAATTATCATTACGAATTAGCCGATTTTTGCGATATTTATTCACAATCGTTGGTTTATGGATTGCTTTTGGCACGGCTCGAAAGCGAAGAAAAATTTAACGAACAGGATTTGAATTACTTAAATCATATTCCTCTCGAATACAAATTGCTTTATGAATTTTTAAGTCAAGGCTACGAATGTCGCTATTTGCCCACGGATATACGAATCGCACTCACACAAATCGGAAAATATCTGAATTTGATTGATATAGAAGCCGTTCAAAAAGAATTTGCCAACTCAAAAGACGGCAAACAAAACATTTCGGTATATCTTTACGAAGATTTTTTGGCACAGTATGATAAATTTCGCGGCACGGAAAATCGTAGAGAAGGTGGCGTTTATTACACGCCGAAAGAGGTGGCAGATTTTATAGCACGAAGCATAAATGAAATCTTAAAAGAAGATTTTAAGTTTGTCAAAGGATACAATTCCGAAAAAGTAAAAGTGCTCGACTTTGCTTGCGGAACAGGCACTTTCTTGCAGAGCGTTTTTGAACAAATGTTGCCCCAAAAAATGGATGATTTGCAGAAAATTACAACCAAAAAGAAAATAATAAATGATATTTACGGCTTTGAACTGCTCGTTACTCCGTACATTATAGCGCACACTTTTTTGTCGATTTTTTTGAAAAACAAAGGAATCAATTTAGAAAGACACGAAAATTTAGCCATTTATCTTACTAATACTTTGGATATTAGCCAACATACTATTAGCGGTTTATTGCCTGCATTGAAACGTGAGAACACAGAAGCAATGAAAGTAAAAGACTGTGAAAATATTTTAGCAATCGTTGGCAACCCGCCATATTTTATAGGGAAAAGTAAGGAAAAAGTAAGTGTTATTGACAGCGAATTAAAGAAATATAAAGAAGCGTTAAACGAAAAAAACATTCAACCATTAAACGACTCTTATATAAAATTTATTCGTTTTGCCGAATGGAAAATTAACAATAACAAAAGCGGCGTTATTGGGATAATTACTAATAACAGTTTCCTTGACGGACCAATTCACAGGCAAATGCGCAAGCATCTGTATGAAACTTTCGACGAAATTTATATTCTGAATTTACACGGCAACGCACGAAAAGGCGAACCCGATAAAAATATATTTGATATTATGGTAGGCGTTCAGATTTCTATTTTCGTGAAATTGCCAAAACCTGCAAAAGAGAAAAAAGTTTTTTATTTTTCTACTTTGGAAAACGGTTTGCTAAAACGCTCCGAAAAACTTTCTTTTTTGGAGAGCAATACTTATAAAAAAATCAAATGGGAAAAACTAAAACCCGCAGAAACACCTTATTACTGGTTTGTTGATAAAGATTTGTCTTCTCAAAAAGAATATAAAAAATTTTGGAAGTTAACAAATGTTTTCAAAGAATATAGTAGCGGAACAACAACAGCAAAAGATGTACAATACATTTCATATAAAAAATTCAAAACCGAAAATAACAAAAATATTGCATATCGCCCTTTTGATAACAGGTTTATAGATTACGATGTAAAAAATATACAACGTGCCCGCTACGAAACGATGCAACATTTTATTAAAGGCGACAATATTGGCTTGTGTCTTACAAACGGAACGTTTAATAAAAAGCAATTTAATTACGCTTTTATAAGCAAAAATATTTCCGAAGGCAGTTTTTTCGGTTTCAGAAGTTATTTATTTCCCCTCTATTTCTACAACGGCGTGGAACACAAAGATATGCTCCCGCTCGAATGGGAAGGCGAGGGTATGAAATTTGCCAACTTCACCGATAATTTTGTAAAAACATATCTCGACAAATTAAGTTTTCAGCCCGAACCGGAAGAGGTGCTTGCCTACATTTACGCCATTTTGCACTCGCCGGTTTACAGGGAAAAATACATTGAGTTCCTGAAAACCGATTTTCCTGCCGTGCCTATGACAACGGACGAAACGGTTTTTAGGAAGTACGCCGCTTTGGGGCAAAAGTTGGTTGATTTGCACCTTTTAGACTTTCCAAGTTTTCAAAACTTGGAAAGTCTGAGCAACGATATTCGCGTTTCGTTCGATTTTGAAGGCGAATTTGTTCCCGTCAAAACCGAAACTGCTGCTAATCGCTTGTTTATCACAACATCAGACGGTAAGACTATCACTATCGACGGAGTAACCGAAGCGATATACAACTTTGAAATCGGCTCGTATAAACCCATCGATAAATGGCTGAAATACAGGATAAAAGACGAAGTCGCGCTCGGTATCGCCGACCTGAATCACCTGAAACAGATGATTATCGCCATTAAACAGACTATCGCCGTGATGCAGGAAATCGAGGGGCTGGGAGAACAGTATTTAACAGACAATGAAGGTTAAGCTCCCACCGGCGTGGCGTTGCCAACCATAAAATAATAAGAGGCTGTTTCAAAAGCAGAAAAAAACGCGCCGTTCACCCGAATAATAGTGAATTTTCCTTTATATTTTCGATGAACGTTTTCGTATTACCAAAAATATTTCTACCTTTGCGCATCAAAAGTCAATGTTTAAAAATAAACAGCATGTTTTTAAGAAAAAGTTTTATTGCAATATGCAGCATATTGATGGCGGTAAGTCTGTATTCGTGTCTGGGCAACGACGACGAATTTGACGATCCCATCTATACCGATGCGCAAATCATCAGTCTGACGTTCTCACATTCGGATATTTCGGAGCTGGGAGAAACCGTTTTTTCCATCGACCAAACCAAAGGCGCCATCTACAACTTGGATTCGCTGCCGTTTCTGACCGTCTTGCCCGATTCTGTGCTGCTGACCTACTCTACCGGAACAGGTACAGGACAAAGCCTCCAAATCATTGCAGGAGCCGACTCAATTTGGAAAGAAAGCGGCGACTCTATTCATTTAGAAAACAACCTGTTAGAATTTATTTGTTATGCGCCTAACGGTGAATCGCAACACTATACGGTGCAAGTCAATATTCATCAAACCGACCCTGATATGGTCAATTATCAACAACTCGACTTGGCGGATTACCCCTTCCCTACCCTGCCCGATGCCGGCAATGATACGCTGTTGATTCGTTCCGATTTCGGATCGCGTTGGACCTATGTAAAAGATTTGCAGCATGTCTGGGCGTCGGAAGACGGATCCTACTGGGTTAATTTAGCCAATACGCAAGCGCCTCTGCCGGAAATCACCGACGGTATCGCATTTTGTTATAACAACGAAATTTGGCTAATGGGCGGTAATATCGTTGGCGGCAGTGATAATTTCACCATCTACTATTCGCAAGACGGCGGCTTGGTGTGGAAAAGCAAATCGGAAACGACCAACGCCCCGATAGCTTTCGACGCAACCAATGCAGCCATCAACGTAGATGACGAAGGAAAATATTTTTATATTGTGAAAGGCAGCGAGATTTGGAAAGCAGCCATAAATTCTCAACTGTTTGACAGATGAAATATAATTTTGAGGCGATTTTGCCGTTATTGTTGATATGAAATCAGCTTCAATCTATATATTATTGGTGATAAGTATGGCGCTGTGTAGCCGAATGACGGTGGATGCACAGGAATACCGATACGAATTAGGAGCGATGGCAGGCACGTCCATGTATTTGGGCGACGCAAATGAAATCGGTTATCTGCGAGGATGGCATCCGGCAGGCGGACTGATTTTCAGAAACAATCTGAATTTTCGTTGGGCTTTGAGAGCCGATTTGATGGCAGGACAACTCAGCGGAAATACGAGAGACGAACAAAATGCCTTCCCCAATCAGGCACAGATCTCGTTTAAACGGACGTGGTTTGGCTTGAACGGGAAAGCAGAGTTTAATTTTTTGCCATACAGCGACAAATATGCGTATCTGAATACGAGCAGACTTGCGCCCTACCTCGTAACAGGGCTGGGAATTGTGGTTGCACCGGGGGACAACCGAAACTTTGCAGGACTACAGTTTCCGCTGGGAGCAGGCGTGAAATATAAGTTAAAGAACAGATTGAATATCGGCATCGAATATACCGTATATCGTTTGTTCGGAGACGCTTTGGATGCGCCGACACAGAGCGGATTCAACTTGAATAATCCCTATCAAGTAAAACAGGGATGGCTTAAAAACAACGATTGGTATAATACATTATTATTGTCTATCACATGGGAATTTGGCTTGCGTGATGGCAGATGTACAACAGATTGATGAAAGAACAGATAGATTTGACACGACTACCACAGCATGTAGCCATCATTATGGACGGCAACGGACGCTGGGCGCAACAGCACGGGATGGAACGTTATATGGGACATCAGGAAGGTGCTGTGTCGGTGCGTAAAATAGTAGAAGCCGCCGGCGAAATAGGCGTCAAATACTTGACCTTGTATGCTTTTTCGACCGAAAACTGGAACCGTCCGCAGACAGAAGTGGATGCCCTGATGGCGTTGCTGATCACCACCATCCAACGCGAAACGCCCGATTTGATGAGCAATAACGTCCGACTGCACGCTATCGGCGACCTCTCACGCCTGCCCAAAGCCTCCAAAGACGAATTAGACTGGTGCATCGCGACTACTGCCAAGAACACAGGCTTGAATTTAGTTTTGGCATTGAGCTACTCGTCGCGATGGGAAATCACCGACGCCGTTAAACAAATCGCCGCAAAAATACAAAATAGAGAACTGAATATTCACCAAATAGACGAGCAAATCGTGTCGCAACATTTGACGACCCGCCAACTGCCCGACCCCGATTTGTTGATCCGCACCGGCGGAGAACAACGCATCAGCAACTATCTGTTGTGGCAATTAGCCTACGCCGAACTGTATTTTACGCCGGTCTATTGGCCCGATTTCAGGGAAAAACATTTTTTTGAGGCTATCATAGATTATCAAAACAGAGAACGTCGTTTCGGAAAAACCGGCGAACAAATTAAAAACACTATCAATAATTAGAAATACACTCATAATGAAACAATTCATATTCATTGCATTCTTTTTCTTGCAAATTTGCGCTACTCTTCACGCGCAGGAAGACACAACCGCAGTCGCCGAAACGCCGGTAATCACTTACAACACTAACAACCACAAAAAATATGTCATCGCCGACATACAGGTAACAGGCGTGGAAAGTTATGGCTATCAAAACAATATGTTAGTCGGGATTTCAGGTTTGTCGGTAGGCGACAAAGTCGAAGTGCCGGGGGATGAACTGACCGACGCACTGCGGGCGTTTCTGAAACATGGTCTCTTCTCGTGGGGACAAATATTGGCAACCAAACAAACCGCCGACAGCGTCTGGATAGAAATCAAACTGCGCCCAAATCCGATCATCTCGGAGCTGAATTTCACCGGCGTCAAAAAGAGCGAAAAAGAAGATTTGGAAGCAAAAATCGGAATGGCAAAAGGAACACAAATCACTCCTAACCTGATCAATCGCGCCACCAAAAAAGTCAAAGAATATTTTGACGAAAAGGGCTTCAGCAATGCTACCGTAAACATTTCGCAACGTACCGACCTTTCGCAGGAAGGAAAAGTCATCTTGGATATTGCTATTGATAAAAACCAAAAAACAAAAATCAATCGTATCTATCTGACCGGCAATAAAGAAGTTTCGAGCTACGATTTGAAAATTGCAATGAAAAAAACCAATGAACGCGCCTCGTGGAAAGACCATTTCAAATTGAGTATCCGCGAAATGTTCAGTACAAAAAAATTCGTCGAAGAAGAATACAAAGCAGACAAAGACAATCTGATCCTCAAATACAACGAAAAAGGCTATCGCGACGCTTACATTGTTTCAGACAGCGTGGTGCCGCTCAACGACAAATATGTGGACGTTTATATCCATGTGGATGAAGGCGATAAATACCATATTCGTAATATTTCGTGGATAGGTAACACCAAATATTCAACCGAAGAACTGGAATATCTGCTGAATATGAAAGCCGGCGAAGTCTATAATCAGAAAAAATTGAATCAACGGCTGATGGAAGACGAGGACGCCGTCGCCAATCTGTATTACAATTCGGGATATATGTGGGCAGACGTCAGCCCGATAGAAGTCTATGTCGATAACGATTCCGTAGATTTGGAAATTCGCGTCAGAGAAGGAATTCAGGCAAGCATCAACCGCGTCATCATCAACGGTAACGACCGGCTGTATGAAGACATTGTACGCCGCGAACTCATTACAAAACCCGGTCAGTTGTTCAGCCGAGACGATTTGATGCGTACCGCCAGAGAATTGGCGCAAATGGGACATTTTGATCCCGAAACCATCGCGCAGGGAATCGAAACGACTCCCGACCCCGAAACCGGCACCATTGACCTGACATTCAACCTCACGCCCAAAGCCAACGACCAAATAGAATTTTCGGCAGGCTGGGGAGAAACCGGCATCATCGGACGAATGAGCTTGAAATTCAGCAATTTCTCGGTAAAAAATCTGTTCCATCCCAAATCATATAAAGGACTGTTGCCACAAGGCGAAGGACAAACGCTGACTTTGAGCGGACAAACCAACGGGCAATATTATCAGTCTTACAGTATTTCGTTTTTAGATCCATGGTTTGGCGGCAAACGCCCGAACAGTTTCTCGTTGAGCGCCTATTATATGTCGCAAACCGGTATCGACAGCCGTTCCTACACTAATAACTATTATAATTCCTACTACAACTACGGCTACGGAAGCTACGATTACGGCAGTTCGTATTATGCTTACGACAGCAACCAATATATGCGTATTTTCGGGCTGTCGGCAGGTTACGGCAAACGTTTGCGGTGGCCCGACGACTATTTTCAACTGATGGCGGATCTGTCCTATCAACACTATTGGCTGAAAAATTGGGGATCCTATTTTCCGATCAGCGATGGCGATGCCAACAGCTTAACTTTCGGTCTGACATTAAGTCGCAATTCGATAGATAATCCGATCTACACTCGTCGCGGCTCAACCTTCTCGCTGTCGGTCAATGCTACCCCACCCTATTCGCTGTTCGACGGCATTGATTATTCAAAATTAGACCAGACCGACCCGCAGATGTATCGCTGGATCGAATACCACAAATGGAAGTTCAAAGGAAAAATATTCATTCCTTTACAACAGTTTGAAAAAGGGAAAATGAGAACGCCGGTCTTGATGAACCGCATTGAATACGGTTTTGTAGGCGCTTATAATTCTCACAAATACAATCCGTTTGAAACCTTCTATATGGGGGGCGACGGTATGACCGGCTATTCCACGATGTATGCCAACGAAACCATCGGACTGCGCGGCTACGAAAACGGATCTCTGACGCCAAATTACGACGGTTATGCCTATTCGCGTTTAGCGCTCGAATTGCGTTATCCTTTCTTGCTCGAACAGACTTCTACCATTTACGGTTTGGTCTTTGTCGAAGCCGGTAATGCATGGTCAACGATTCGCTCGTTCAATCCTTTCGATCTGAAACGGTCAGCGGGCGTCGGCGTGCGCATCTTCTTGCCGATGATCGGTCTGATGGGTATCGACTGGGCTTACGGATTTGACCGTCCCAACTCATCATCCACCGCCGTCTCCGGCTCGCAATTCCACTTCATTATCGGACAGGAGTTTTAGGTTTTATTCCTGTACACAACGCACTGCATAAGCGTAGTTACGTTGCGTAATATCCGTCTTCGCATTGCTGACAAGAAAGTCCATCTCGTAAGCAATATTTGCATCGTACTGTGTATCAGACCAATAAATGCCTTCGGAATTTGTACCGATAAGCGTACCATTGCTGTTGATGCGTTTGCCGGCGGCGGGCAGAAAGATGGTATTCGGCGCGGTGCCAAAACGCCTTCCGTTTACTCCGTTTTGTACTACCCAAGTGTTGTTGGCGTCCAGTAAACTTTGCAGTTCTGCTTGCGTCGGTATGCGCCATCCGTCAGGGCAGGGATCGTTTTGTTTCTGCCAAGTAGTCCCGGAAGGAACGGTGCTGTCCCAAGTTGTTTCGTTGTTGCTGTTGATCATCGGATCCGTACTGCTCCAAGCAACTTTTCGGTTCCATTGATAGAACATTCCGGCACTCTCGGAAGTTCTCGCAAACGTACCGGGCAGATCGACATTGCGGGTTGCCCAAGTGATGTTGTTGATGGTAACACCTTCCGAACCTCCTTGCTGCGTGATTTTCACCTTCTCTTTGTTGTTCTTGGTGGCAAAAACGATATTGACGGAACGAGCGTTCTCTTCCGAATTGCCTTCCACAGAAACAGTTACTTCCGTGTGCTGAATACCGACATTCGGACTGACGCTTACCCAATCGGCAGCACCTTCAACGGATGCTTTCCATGCTATCGCCGACGCCACTTGGATAGTTCTGGAAGATTGAATGTAGTCAAATTCCAACTTGCTTTCAGAAATGGTAATATCCTGTACGCCATTATCATCATCTTTATGGCAAGCAACAAACATCAGCAACACAAATAAGGTTGCCGAAAAAACCGTAAAACAAATTTTTCTTTCCATATTCTTTTTCTTATTAATATATTGTTGCAAAATTAGTGCATATTTTTGAATATGCTGATAATTTATAAAAGTTTAACAATTTATCCGTATGAAAATCACAGTTCAGACATTAGCAGGGGATTTCTCATCAAGCGCGGAATGACACACGCCTACACTCATCACTAACCACTAACCACTAATCACTAACACCATTTGGTTATTCCAAAAAAAACGACTACTTTTGTACCCTTAAATACAAATTTATGAGTAAAAATTTCAAAAGAACTCTGATTACGTCCGCCCTGCCCTATGCCAACGGACCGGTTCACATCGGACATTTGGCAGGCGTTTATATTCCGGCGGACATCTATGCGCGATACCTGCGCCTGCGCGGACGCGAAGTCGTTTTTATCGGCGGAAGCGACGAACACGGCGTCCCGATCACCCTGCTCGCAAAAAAAGAAGGCGTTACGCCCCAGGA
>JAISUM010000094.1 GCA_031272095.1 Candidatus Symbiothrix sp.
GCCGTCGATACCCGGCATCCGAATATCGAGGAAAACCAGCGACACTTCATTGTCGGCCAAAAACTTGCCTGCTGCTTCGGCATTGCTGAAACTGCCGGTCAAAGTCAGCGTTTTCGGCACCTCGGCGACTAAAAGTTCAATCGCTTTGCGTCCAAGGGGTTCGTCGTCAACGATTATGCAGTTCATTTTAAAGATTCTATTTCATCTCTAATTTCCTCAACCACCTCTTTATTAGCGATTTCGCCTTTCAAACTGAAAACTATAAACACTTTTCCGCCAAATTCGGCTGTGAAATTTGCAAAACTTGCTTTCATCCTTTCGGTTGCCGAATAACCGCCGAAATTGGATTTTGCAGTAACCGGTTTTATTTGTATTCCAATGGCTTTATCTCCGATTTTTGCAACGTAATCAATATCGCCTGCGTGGTCGAGTTCGGGGTCGCTTTCCTCAAAAACGAGTTCGGGGAAAATATTTGCCAAACCGTCATTCACAACCGATTTTTCGCGGATAAAACCGTCGTAAGTTCGGTTGATAGTGAGATTGAAGATATAATCAATGCAATCCTGCAATGTTAATTGCTTGAAAGCATCATGCCATTCGGGGATAACGACTTCCGTGATTTTTTCATAAAGTCGCTCACCGAGGTCATTAACAATATCCGGGTGTTGTTTTATAAAATATTGTATTTCAGATGCTTTCATACTTCAACAATTCCAAAAAACGCCCATCATTCAAATCTCTGATATTGAATAATTCCGGTAAAACATCGAATGTTTCTTTCAAATTCTTTTTGGCAGTTTTCCAGCCTGCGCCATCAGTTATCCACGCAAATTTAAAATTCTTGATATTCCGCGAAGCAAGTGCTATTTCTTTGTAACTCCGGGCTGTTTCATTTAATTTTGAGCCGCCACTCGAATAAAAATTGACTTCTATTCCATAAATAACGCCCTTGTTTTCAACGACAAAATCGAATCGTTTGCTGGCTTGTCCACTATTAGTAATCGGAGATAAATCAAGATGAAATCGTTTTTCCAAATCTTGTGTTGTTACTTCTTTTTCATATTTAATTTTCTGTTTGTCAAAATAATTACTCACTATTTTTGACATAACATCTCCTCCTCTATTTTTTCGAGCATTTGTATCTAAACTGGCTTTCATCTCAACTCCTTTACAATTATTTCATATTCATCAAAACCATACTCAATAATATACGGACATTCTTTCAGCAAATTTTCAATAGCTTCCCTCTCGTTATTCCCAGATGAATAACCCAAAACTTGCTGACATTCAACTTCTTCATTTTTAGGGCTTTCTGTAAAGCCTTCGTTTGTTATGCAAATATACTTTTTCATAATTTTCGATATTTTCCCTTTCCTAAAAACTCAATCAACTTTTTATTTCGTAAAACTTGTAATTGTTGGCGGATTTTAGGCTTAACATTATGATTTTCTGGATGTAAATTTTGCAATTCCCCTTCAAAATCATAAGCATCCTGCAATGTGAATTCATCAGTTTTGATTTTCTCAACAATTTTCATTACATCTAAAATCCAACCTTTTGATTCTACAGTTTCTTGTTTTAGAAAAGCAATTTTATTGAATTGTTCCAAAACTTTATTCTTCTCTTTAACTACTCCATCTTTAACATAGAAAACTTTTCCTATTTCTGGTATGCGATTTATTAAAATATTGCAGCCTGTCCAACCTGCACGTTGTGCGTCATCTGAGAGTGGTTTTCGCTTTTCAATCACACTTGTAGTCAAAAGGTATTTTGGGATAACGCAAAAATTATTTACGGATTCCGATTTATACGAGAGTAAAAATAAATTTGGATTTTTATCTGATGTAATTCGCTCAATCATTTTATCGTATTGCGCCGCCATAATTTTTGTCATGATAGTTTTCGCCTTGCTTTTTAACTCGTATTCTTCGTGGTCATTACTGCAATAAAAATCCGCAACTGGTCGATTATTCTCAAATCGACAAATCGGCTTTCCGCAATACGCACAATAGACATTTTTACCTGCCCAATTTTCTGTAACGACACGAATTTTTTGAGACCTGCTTTTATAGGTTTTTGCGAAATTAAAATCTAATGTTAAGTTCATAATTTATCTTATTGAAATTCAATACTAAGAGACACGCAACAAACATTTGTTCGTAAAAATCAACGTCATTCTCAAAGCCATCGCTTTTATCCCATTTCCCTTTATTGACCGATACCATTTTGCCCGCGTGGCAGGTTATCCCTCCATTCGACAGGTTGTAAGGCGGATCAGCAAAAATCATATCCACATAATCGTCGGGAAAACGAGCCATAATTTTCAGACAGTCTTCGTTATACAAAGCCGTATCCGATGTTTTAAAAACCGGTTTAAAACCCTTTGTCGCCTTATTTTCCGCAATATAGGCAACTATCGGTTCCATTACGGAATTTATTTCAGTCTCTTCTATTTTATATTCTTTCATATTTCTTTATTCAAGCAGACTTACAAGATTATCATCATCAAAAAAATCATAATAATCTTATGTGAATCACAGTTCAGACAAAAATTTCATCCCTTCAACCGCGTAACATCATTAATGTTAATATCCCCGATGCGGCGGTAGGCGTTGATGATAATTGCAAGAGCCACAGCGGTTTCGGCGGCAGTGATGGCGATGCCGAAAAGCGAGAAAAACATTCCTTCCAACTGATGCGGAAAGAGGTAGCGGTTGAACACTGCAAAGTTGATTTCAACGGCGTTCAGCACAAGTTCGAGCGAAATAAGTATCGCAATCATATTCTTCCGCGTGATGAATCCGAAGATTCCGATGAAGAACATCAACGTGCTGATAATCAGGTAATATTCGACTTTTATCATAATTTATTTCTTTTTAGCAATCAATAATCCTCCAATTATGCAGGCGAGCAACAGGATACTCAACACTTCAAAGGGCAACAGATACTGGTATTTCTCTGTACCCATCAGGGTTTGACCGATGGTTTGCATCGACAGTTCGGCGTCGCCGAGCATCGAGGTGTTGTCGCGATAGAGGTATTCGCGTTTCAGCAGGATGAAGGCTGTGAGCGCAACTCCGGCAAGCATCGCCAGCGCTCCGAGCACATACCGCCGCCGCTCGTGAGGAACCATTTTCTCGTCGTTTTTCGTGGTCAGGAAAATGGCGAAGACGAAGAGGATAACCACCCCGCCGGCATAAACCGACACCTGAACGGCTGCAAGAAAATGATAGTTCAAAAAGAGGTAAAACCCTGCCGTACAGAGCAGTACGAGCAGCAAATAAGTCGCCGAGCGCAGCAGACTTTTCGACGAAACGGCTAAAACAGACAAGACCAAACTTACTGTTCCCAAAGCGACGAAAATTATTAAATTAATTAATGCAGTATCCATATTTTATCTTGATTTTATTCGATTAAAACGCATTTATTTTTCTTTTTTCATCAGACTTGACCCTTCTTTGTTCAGTTGGTTGATCAGTTTGGAACGGTCATAAACCGAATGTTCAAAATGATTAGACCATTCTATCGCATTCGACGGGCAGGATTCTGTGCATAAGGCGCAGAAAATACAGCTACCGATATTGTACAAATATTTGTCCAAAACGCGCTTTTCTTTGCCGGTGGCTTCGTCGATAATTTTTTTAGAGATAACCTCTATCGTACCGTTGGGGCAGTTCATCTGACAGATGCCGCATGCGGTACAGCGATGTTCGTTAGCGTCGTTGTGAGGCATCAGCAATTCGCCGCGCATCCGGTCGTGCGGAAAAACTTTTCCTCTGTTTTCGGGATATTGTTCCGTTACTTTTTTGCGGATCAGATTCAGCAGCGTGATATACATACCCTGCATCAATCGCCACAGCCCGATAATTATATTTTTTATATATTCCATATCTTGTCTTCTTTTTTTCTTATACATAAATAATCCAAAGCGCCATCAATATTATATTGATCAAGCTCAATGGCATCAGAATTTTCCACTCCAAATTCAACAGCTGGTCGATGCGCAAACGGGGCATTGTCCATCGCACCCACAAGGCAAGGAAAATACAGGCAAATGTTTTTCCGAAGAACCATATTACCGGCGGAATCAAATCCATCACAGCATTAAAGCCAGCCCATCCCGGGATATGGAAGGGCATCCAACCTCCTAAAAATAAAGTACTTGCGATTGCTGCTATGATAAACATATTCAGATATTCCGCCAAATAGAAAAAGCCGAATTGTATGCCTGAATATTCCGTATGATAACCGGCGGTCAATTCCGATTCGGCTTCGGGCAAGTCGAAAGGTCCGCGATTGGTTTCGGCGTGTCCGGCAATCAGGTAGATGATCAGGGCGATAATGGCGGGTATGCCTCCTCGAAAGATATTCCATGCATAGCTTTGTTGCGCCACGATTTCCGAAAGTTGCAAGCTGCCCGAGAGCATCACGATGGTCATCAACGCCAAGCCGCACGACAATTCGTAAGAAATCAGCTGTGCGCCGGAACGCATCGCGCCGATAAGCGTATATTTATTGTTTGACGACCAACCGGCGATCAAAATGCCCACCACGCCCAGCGACGACACTGCCAGCAGGTAAAACACGCCTATATTGAAATCGACTGCCTGTATGCCTTTGTCGAAGGGCAAGGCGCCGAATGTGCAAATCGAAGCGATAATGACCAAAAACATTGCCGTCCTAAACAAGAACGGATCCACTTTATTGATTTTGATCAGTTCCTTCAACAGGATTTTAATCATATCGGCAACCGACTGCAACAATCCGAAGGGTCCTACGCGGTTAGGTCCCAGACGACATTGAAAAAAGGCGCAAACTTTTCGTTCCAACCAAATCAGGATCAGCGCCAGCACTGCGTAAGCCGCTAAAATCGCCACACCTATCAACACAAATTCGATGAACAACGCCCATCCGTCGAGCAGATAAGTGCGCAGAAATTCATCGAGCCATTTTGTTATTATTTCCAAGTGAAACATATCTTTTATCTATCTATACAAGGTACAACATAATCCAAACTACCACCTAACATTATCAAATCGGCGATTTTTCCACCGACGGCGATGTGTTTCAGCGTATTCACCAAAGTCATACATGGCGACCTGAATTTGACGCGCCATGGATATTTTTCGCCTTTACTGCTGATGAAGACGTCGAACTCGCCGTGAGATCCTTCGACTCGCTGGAAAAATTCTCCTTCCGGCAACTTGATAATGGCTTTTGTTTTAGCACAACAGGCGCCGCCGGGAATATTATCTATCAGTTGTTCGATGATCTTCAAAGATTCTTCAATCTCGTCCAAACGAATCACATAACGATCAAAGGTCAGCCCGTCGGAGCGCAACATTTCTTTGAAATCGGCATGCCGATAGGCGGCATAAGGTTCAATTTTGCGCACGTCGTTGCTCCAGCCCGACGCACGTCCGGTGGGTCCTGTAGCGCCCAGACTGATTGCCTGTTCTTTGCTCAGATAGCCGACGCCGTCCATACGGTCGCGGGCTATCGGATTGCCGGTGAACAGAATATGATCTTCTTTCAGCATTTTGCGCATATATGGCACAAAGGCTTTGACTTTCTTTTGAAATTCGGGATGAATATCGTGCATCACACCGCCGATGCAGCTGTAATTCGGCATCAGTCGTCCGCCGCAGGTCTGTTCAAAAATGTCCATAATCTTTTCGCGGTCGCGCATACCGTATATAAAAGCGGTGATGGCGCCCATGTCATTCGCCATACACCCCCATCCCAATAAGTGGGAGGCAATTCGCGTCAATTCGTCGATGATGGTACGAATATAATGTGCACGATCGGAAACTTCCAGCTGCAATGCTTTTTCCACTGCCAAACAGTAGCCGTGCCGATGAATGGTACCGGAAAGGTAATCCATTCGGTCGATCAAATGCGGAATTTGCGGATAGGTATAGGTTTCGCACATTTTTTCGATGCCGCGATGGATATAGCCAAAATTCGGGTCTATTTTTTTGATGATTTCGCCGTCGAGCGACACTCGCAAATGCAAGGCGCCGTGCGTCGAAGGATGTTGCGGTCCGAAATTGACGACATATTCTTCTTTTTCAAACAGTTTTTGATGCTGTTCGCGACGTTTTCCGTTCAGGTCGATATCCACTGTCGGCAAGTCTTCCATCGCTTCCAAATTTTCATTTTCCGTCGGAATCGGATTAAGTTCGGGGTTGGCGTCATAATCTTTCCGCAGCGGATAGCCTTTCCAGTCTTGACGCAGGAACAGCCGCCGCATATCGGGATTATGCAGAAAATTGATACCGAAAAAGTCGTGGACTTCACGTTCATACAAATCTGCCGACAGCCACAGGTCTATCACCGAATCCATAGTCGGCTGTTCGCGGTCGTCGGTCAGCGTTTTCAATCGGATGATATAAGAAGGAAATTGCGACGCAGACAAAATATAAACGGCGCCCAAGCTGTCGCCATTATCTATCCCGACGATATCGTTCAGATAATCGAAAGACAATTTTTCGTTGTTTTTCAGCAAGGATGCGGCTGCATAGAGTTGTTCTTTCGGAACTGTTACCAAATAGGTTTTATCTTGCCGAACGACTTCTGCATAAGGCATTTGCGCTAATAAGTCTTGAATCACTTTCATGCTTCACCTCCTTCTGCTGTTTCGCCTTGTGGCGTCGCCGGTTGTTTTGGCAATTTGAAAAATTCTTGCATTTTGATTTTACGCGACAGTTGCATCATACCGTAGATCATCGCATCCGGACGCGGCGGACAACCCGGCACATATACATCGACCGGCACGATATTATCAATGCCCATCACCGTATGGTAGGATTTCTTAAACGGTCCTCCGCTGATCGTACAGCTACCGATTGCCATCACATATTTCGGTTCCGGCATCTGGTCATAGAGCCGTTTCAAGACCGGCGCCATTTTATGCACCACCGTTCCGCAGCAGAACAAGACGTCTGCCTGTCGGGGACTGTTGCGGGTTACTTCCCATCCGAATCGGGCGAAATCGTAACGCGCCGCAGCGGTACACATAAATTCAATAGCGCAGCAACTTGTTCCGAAGACGAGGGGCCAGACCGAATTGGAACGTCCCCAGTTGATCAGGTCGTCTATTTTTGCGACGGCGACATTGACGCCATTGGCACGCAATTCCTGCACATAACTTTCGAGGGTTTCGTTGTCTTTGAAATCCTCGTATTTCATGTTTTTGATTTTAATATCTTTTACTTCCATTGCAAAGCTCCTTTTTTCCACGCATAAACCAAACCGAAGGTCAAAATGCAAAAAAAGACTGCAATGCATATCAGACCTTGCATTCCCAGTTGGCGCATAACGCTTGCCCATGGAAACAGCAAGACCGTTTCGACGTCGAACACCAAGTAAAGAATTGCATAAAGATAATAACCCACCTTGAATTGAGTCCAAGAACTGCCGCGTGTGGGAATACCACACTCATAAGGTTCTCCTTTCAACGGATTGGATGATTTCGGCGACAACAACCACGCGATCAGCAGGGCTGCTACCACCATAACAACAGCCGTTATCAGAACGACTAAAAATAATGAAGAATTACTCATAAGAGCAGAATATATTATTAACAATATGATTAACATTATCGCACTTTCAGCAAAAATGCGTGCAAAATTAAATATAATTTATGGTCTTTGCAAAGATTTCGGCGAAAAATCGTCGATAGCAGGCTTATTTTTGTGTTTTTTAGATAAACAATCATCCTTCAACGGGCAATCTTCGCAAACTTCACAGTCGCTTTTGCTTTGCCTGCGAAACGTCTTGATGACCTTAAAAATCGCGACGCCTGCTGCTATCGCCACAATAATATATACAAGAATATTTTGCACGATTTAGAACAATAACAATCCGACTTGTCGCACGACAAATGCCACTATCCACGCCAGCGCAGTCGTATAAATCATCGAGAACAGCGCCCAACGCCAACCGCCTTCTTTTTTAATGGCGGCTAACACGGCAATGCAGGGGAAATAGATCAATATGAACAGCATAAATCCGTAGGCAGTCAGTGGCGTAATACCGGACTGCGTCTGCAATTTATGCGCCAAAGTCATCATCCCTTCGTCGCTTTCCACATCGGAATGATAGAGAACGCCCATCGTGCTGACTACTATTTCTTTAGCGCCCATGCCGGTCAGGATGCCGACGCCCATTTTCCAGTCGAAACCCAAAGGACGCAACGCCGGTTCGATCACCTGTCCTAACTGTTCGATATAGGAAAGCGAGGCTTCGTTGGAATGTTGGTCTTGTCGGTGCGGAAAATATCCCGCCGCCCAAATAATAACGGATGCCAACAAAATGATGCTGCCCATTTTTTTCAGATATTGCTGTCCTTTGTGCCATGTGTGCAGACTGGTATTGCGGAAAGTCGGAATCCGATAGGGCGGCAATTCCATCACAAAGGGCGCTTCTTTTTCGGAAAATATAAGTTTGTTCATCACCACTGCCACCAATGCCGATAAGACAATGCCGACAAGATATATGGAGAACAGCACCAAGCCCTGACTGTTGGGAAAAAATGCCGAAACCATCAACACATAGACCGGCAGCCGCGCACTGCACGACATAAACGGCACGATGAGCATCGTCAGGATACGGTCTTTGCGATTTTCGAGCGTGCGGGTTGCCATCACTGCCGGCACATTACAGCCGAAACCCATTACTAAGGGGATAAACGACTTGCCATGCAATCCGATTTTGTGCATCAGTTTGTCCATCATAAATGCCGCCCGCGCCATATAACCGGTATCTTCCATCAGAGAAATAAAGAAAAAGAGCAGCAGAATATTCGGCAAAAAGACAATCACGCTACCGACGCCACCCAATACGCCATTGACCAATAAATCGCGCAAAGCGCCGTCCGGCATCATGTTCGAGAGCGAATCGCCGATCCATTTCACTGCGCTTTCGATCCACGCTACGGGATAGGCGCCCAATGAAAAAGTTGCCTGAAACATTCCCCACAGAAACAATAAAAAGATCGGAAAACCCCATAAACGGTGCGTCAGCAAGTCGTCCAATTCGCGCACTTTGCGTTTTTCGACGATGACTTCCGGATGATAGGTTTCGCGCAGGGCGCCGTCGATAAAACCGTATTTGGCGTCGGTGATGACCGTTTCCGATTTCTCACCGTATTCTTTTTCCAATTCGGTGATTTCGGTAGCTGCCAAGTCTTTGATTTTCTGAAAATTATCACAGGATTTCAGCATGGAGAGCGTTGTGCGGTCGGTTTCCAAGAGTTTGATGGCAATATAGCGCGACGAATATTTATCGGTAATCTGCGGACTGTTACGGATTTCTTTTTGCAAACGGGCAATCGCGTCTTCAATAAACGTGCCGTAATTGATATGAATATGACGCACATCGGGGTCGCGATCTTCGTACACCTCAATCAGTTTGTCGAACAACTCGTCGATTCCTTTTCCCCGAGAGGCGACTGTCGGCACCATCGGAATCCCTATCATTGCTCCCAATGCCTGATAATCGAACGCCACATTTTTACGTTCCAGCTCGTCGTACATATTCAACGCGATGACGACTTTGATGTTCATATCGATCAGTTGGGTCGTCAGAAAGAGGTTGCGTTCCAAATTGGAGGCGTCGATCACATTGACCACAATATCAGGCATTTGCTCGGCGATATGTCGGCGCACAAACAGTTCTTCCGGCGAATATTCGGTGATGGAATAGGTGCCGGGCAAATCAAATATTCTGAACGTATAAGCATTGTGTTTCAGTTCGCCTTCTTTGGAATCGACCGTAACGCCGCCGTAATTGCCGACGCGCTCGTGCAAGCCTGAGGCATGGTTGAACAAGGTCGTTTTTCCGCAGTTAGGATTGCCGACCAGCGCCACATTGATTGTTTTGGCTTTTTCGGAGGAATCGTTTCGTTTGATATTGTGTTCGATGACGCCGGCAAAATGGGTCTCAAAATCTTCTGCCTCGTGCTTGGGTATCACTTCAACCAATTCGGCTTCGCTGTGCCGCAAAGATACTTTATAGCCCATAATCTCGTATTCGACGGGGTCTTGCAGCGGCGCCGATTTGACGACCGTTACTTTTTTCCCTTTCACAAAGCCCATTTCTGTGATCCGTTTGCGAAACGATCCGTGTCCCAGCACTTTCACAATGACGGCAACATCGCCGGTGCTTAAATCCGCTAATGACAAAGCTTTATTCATTTATTTCCTGATACAAAAAATCGTTATAGGGGAAACGCTGCACATGGATCTCTTTTACTTTTTGATAAAGCAAGATTTTCAATTCGTCGATATTCTGCTTTTTTTGCGCTGAAACGAAGACGCAATTCTCTTCCAAACGGCTCATCCACGTTTTTTTTAACTCGTCTAACGAGATATTTTCTTTTCCGGATGGCGTCAAATCGTCCGCGTCCTTTTCTATATAGGAAAATGCGTCTATCTTGTTGAAAACAATCAAGGCAGGCTTGCGTTCTTTAACAATTTCGTTCAGCGTTTGCGTAACGACTTCGTACTGTTCTTCAAATGCCGGATGCGAAATATCGACCACATGCACCAGCAAATCGGCTTCGCGCACTTCGTCGAGCGTCGATTTGAAGGATTCGATCAATTCTGTCGGCAATTTTCGGATAAAACCTACCGTATCCGACAGCAGAAAAGCTAAATTTTGAATCGTGATTTTGCGGACGGTCGTGTCGAGGGTAGCAAACAATTTGTTTTCGGCGAACACCTCCGACTTGCTCAACAGATTCATCAACGTGGATTTTCCTACGTTGGTATAACCCACCAAAGCGACACGTACTAACTTGCCGCGATTGCTGCGTTGCACAGCTTTTTGACGGTCAATTTCTTTGAGATCTTCTTTCAGTTTGGCAATTTTTGTCAGGATGATACGGCGGTCGGTTTCCAATTGGGTTTCGCCCGGACCTCTCATTCTGAATCCGCTGCTGCCTCCCCCACTCTGCCGTTCCAAGTGCGTCCAAAGGCGTTTCAGTCGCGGCAACATATAATTGTACTGTGCCAATTCTACCTGTGTTTTGGCATGCGCTGTCTGAGCGCGGCTCGCAAAAATATCTAAAATCAGCGCAGTGCGGTCGAGGATACGCACTTTCAGTTCGGCTTCGATATTGCGCAACTGTTTGGGCGACAATTCGTCGTCGAAGATCACCAAACTCACCGCGTGGTCTTCATCTTCGACAAAAGCCTTGATTTCCTGCAATTTACCCGATCCGACAAACGTAACCGGATGCGGAAATTCGACCCTTTGCGTGAAGCGTTTGACCGATACGATACCGGCGGTTGTAGCCAAAAATTCCAACTCATCCAAATATTCTTTGGATTTCAACTCGTTTTGTTCGGGTGTTATCAGTCCCACCAAAATCGCATTTTCCGAAGTTGTCGTCGTTAATATAAACTCTTTCATTTGTCGGCAAAGGTAGGGATATTATTTGAGAGTGCCAAGAGAAAGGGGAAAAAAATTAGTGGGTAGTGGGTAGTGATTAGTGATTAGTGATTAGTGATTAGTGATTAGTGATTAGTGGTTAGTGTATTGACACCCTTATTCCTGCGGGCGCCCTTAATAGCTGGGAGTTGAATGTCCGCGATTTTTTACCCTTATTCCCTTATTTTCAAAAGATTAATAATGGAATAAGAGAAGGATGATGGAGCGTTTTTATATCCGGCTACTAAGGAAACTTTAATAAATAAGGGTTTAAAAATCAAGGCAATCATATTAATCTTATGAAAATCAAGGTTCAGACAATCAAGGTTCAGACAATCAAGGTTCAGACAGCGTGGGATGGCGGATCAAGTCCGCCATGACGCGCTATCGCACCAAAAAACCTGTTAGGTCTTTGAGACCTAACAGGTTTAATTGTAGTGGATTGCGGCTTTCGCCGCAATGACGGTTCTGAGACTGATAGCATCACTTCGGAGTGATACTATCAGGGGATTCAAATCCGCACTCCCTGCTCCCCTTCTCCGGTACGGAGAGGGGGTTGGGGGGTGAGGAGGTCATTCCTTCACCACTTTCCTGATCGCCACACCATTGTCGGTATGAATTTTCACCATATAGACGCCGGCGGGCAGGGAGGCTACCGAGAGCTTTTCGTTGAAGTTGTCTTCGATCTGCAAGACGGTGCCGGTTACAGACGTGATTTCAACGCGCTTGATCGGCAATGCAGAGGTGATGAACAGCTCTGATTTCACCGGATTCGGATAGATCGCGATCTGCTCTACTGCTATGCTTTCCAATCCGCCGTACTTGGGATCCAACTGAATCACATACGGATCGTTGAGCGTGCCGGTCAAACCGTCGTTGGTGTAAGGCAGCGTATAGGGCGCCGTTACAATTTCGCCGTT
>JAISUM010000111.1 GCA_031272095.1 Candidatus Symbiothrix sp.
TTAATTGCTAAATGATTGTATAATTAAAGTTTACCAATTTATCGGTGTTTTGCCGTAGCGGACAAGGTATTCATTGGCTTTGCTGAACGGTTTGCTGCCGTAGAAGCCGCGATAGACCGATAGGGGAGAGGGGTGCGCCGATTTGAGGATCAAATGTTTGTTCGGGTCGATGAAAGCGCCTTTGTGTTGCGCGTATGATCCCCATAAAATAAAAACCAAATGTTCGCGCTGTTCTGCCAAAGCGTGAACGACGGCGTCGGTAAAGGTTTCCCAACCTTTTTGTTGATGCGAACCGGCTTGATGCGCCCGCACCGTCAGCGTAGCATTCAAAAGCAATACGCCCTGCTTTGCCCAGCCTTCCAAATTGCCTGAACGGGGCGCCGCAATCCCCAAATCATCGCTTAATTCTTTGTAAATATTTTGCAGCGACGGCGGTAATTGCACGCCATCATTCACCGAAAAGCACAAGCCATGTGCCTGTCCGGGCTCGTGATACGGATCTTGCCCCAAAATCACCACTTTCACCGCATCGAAAGGCGTGTATGCAAAGGCGTTAAAAATCAAACTGCCTTTGGGATAGATGGTTTTTGTGGCATATTCGTTTCTGATAAACTGTGTCAGCGCGGCGAAATACGGCTTGTCAAACTCGGCTGCCAAGCGTTCTTTCCACGAAGATTCGATTTTTACATCCATCGCAAAATTCAGTAAGTATTGAACGCCCAACTCAAGCCGACATAGAACATGTGATAGCTGAAATTGTAGGTGTAGCTCGTCATGTTGCTGCTCTTTTTCATGTTGCTGTATTGCCAGCCGCCGGTTAGTCGCAGATTTTCTGTCAGATTATACTTGACATACCAGCCCAGATTGGGACCAAAAATGTCTTTTTTGTCCGACACGACGGAATTTTCGATATTGCGCATATATTGCAATCCGATAGATGGTCCTGTGGACAAAATATCGAAGTTCAAGAGCAAAAAACGCAAATCGACATTCACCGTATAAAGCTCGGTCGGTATGGTATTCGAGCCTTCTTTTAACGAGATGTTGGGATTGATCAGCCCGCTCAATGAGAGTTGCAGCGGCGTCGAAAGATGATAGGTAAAAGTCATACCATAGAGCGGACTTTTGTAATAGGTAATATAACCGCCCTGTGCGCCGACGGCAAGCTCGCCCGACTGCGCCCGCATTTGAATGGCTGAAAAGAATAACACACTGATAATCAATACTTTCTTCATAATATTTTAAATTAAATTTGTAATTTATTAGACCACTATATTCACAATTTTATTCGGCACTACAATCACTTTTTTGGGAACTTTACCTTCCATCCATTTTTGAGCATTGTCGTGTGCCAAAACTGTTTTTTCGATTTCTTCTTTGTTCGTATCGGTCGGAAAATCCAAAGTGAAACGCGCCTTTCCGTTGAAAGAAACGGTGTATCGGATCGAATTTTCTTTCAGATATTCCTCGTTATATGCCGGAAACTGTGCATCGCAAACGCTTGTTGTATTGCCCAAACAGTGCCAAAGTTCTTCGGAAATATGTGGAGCAAAAGGTGATAAAACAACAACTAAATCGCTTAAAATCACACGTTTGTTGCATTTCAATGCTGTCAACTCATTGACGCAAATCATAAATGCCGAGACGGAGGTATTGAAGGAGAAATTTTCAATATCCTGCCCGACTTTTTTGATCAGTTTGTGGATGCTGCGCAATTCGTCGGCAGTTGCCGTTTCGTCGGATACGGTGAAGGTATCGCCCTGAAAAAACAGGTTCCACAATTTGCGTAAAAAGCGCGAAACACCGTCGATGCCGTTGGTGTCCCAAGGCTTGGATTGCTCGATAGGTCCGAGAAACATTTCGTAGAGCCGCAAGGTATCGGCGCCGTATTTTTCGACCATATCATCGGGATTGACCACATTGTACATCGACTTCGACATTTTTTCGACGGCATAACCGCAGATGTATTTGCCATCTTCAAGAATAAATTCCGCATCGGCAAATTCGGGACGCCATGCGCGAAACTTTTCCTGATCCAGCACGTCGTTGTTTACGATATTGACGTCAACATGAATTTCCGTCGTATCATATTGATTTTTAAGATTATACGATACAAACTGATTGGTGTTTTTGACACGATAGACAAAGTTGCTCCGTCCCTGAATCATTCCTTGGTTGATCAGTTTTTGGAAAGGTTCTTCGTCTTTGACATAGCCGTAATCGTGCAAAAATTTATTCCAGAAACGGCTGTAAATCAGGTGTCCGGTGGCGTGTTCCGTCCCGCCGACATACAAATCCACATTGCCCCAATAGTCGTTTGCCTCTTTGGAAACCAACGCATCAGGATTGTGCGGGTCTTCGTAGCGCAAATAATAGGCTGACGAGCCGGCGAAACCGGGCATAGTTGCCAATTCCAACGGATACCTGTTTTGTGCCGATTGTTTATTTTTTTCTTCCATCATATTAAAATTCCGCATTTTTTGGCGTTCTTGGGAACGGGATCACGTCGCGAATATTGGTCATTCCCGAGATAAAAAGCACAAGGCGTTCAAAACCGAGTCCGAATCCGGCGTGAGGAGCAGTTCCGAAACGGCGCGTATCGAGATACCACCAGAGGCT
>JAISUM010000048.1 GCA_031272095.1 Candidatus Symbiothrix sp.
ACAGCATCGAAACCCAACTGAAAGACTTCAAAGGCGAACTCTGGATGTACAACGATTCGACAGGGGTGAGAAAAGCAGCGAATGCGAATGCGAAGGGGACAAAGACGACAAAAGAGAAAGAGCCGAAAGCCGCCAAGCCTCAGAAAAGCAAGGCGGTAGCCCGAACCGAAAGCACACCGGTTCGCAGCGTAAGAAAAAACTAATAGCGTTATGCTATGGGCTGGCAATTATTTCTTGTTTTTGCGAAAATCGGCGCCTTCACTTTGGGGGGCGGATACGCAATGTTGCCTCTCATTCAGAAAGAAATTGTCGAGCGCAAACAGTGGATTTCATCCGAAGAATTTGTAGATATGATTGCCGTTGTGCAATCTATGCCGGGGATTTTGGCGGTCAATATCGCGATACTCACCGGCTATCGTATTAAAGGAAATTTAGGCAGTATCCTTGCAGCAACAGGCGCGATACTGCCTTCTTTTTTGATTATGTTGGTGATTGCCATGTTTTTTCGCAATTTTCAAGACAATCTCTATGTAGCCAAAGTCTTCAAAGCGGTGCGTCCGGTGGTCGTAGCCTTGCTTGCGGTGGCTGTTTTCACGACTGCCCGCGCCATCGGACTCCGCTGGAAATTGGTGGCGATACCGATTGTCGCTACCTTGCTGATTGCCGTCTGGGGCGTTTCACCTGTTTGGATTGTCGTTGCAGCCGCTTTGGGCGGACTATTATTTTACGCGAAAAAATGAAACACCAAGAATTTATTCCAAGCATCATATCCCTTGTATTGCTGATACTTGCCATAACGTTTGACAATGTTTTGCATCCGGCGTGGTTTCGTGATTGGATACGCATCATCTGCTACTTTGCAGCTTACCTGCCCGTCGGTTTGCCGGTTTTAAAGGAGGCACTTGAAAGCATAGTGCATGGCGAGATTTTTTCGGAATTTTTCTTAATGAGTATAGCCACTATCGGCGCATTTGTCATCGGCGAATATCCCGAAGGCGTCGCGGTTATGTTGTTTTATTCGATAGGGGAAGTGTTTCAAAATAAGGCGATTGCGAAAGCACAGGCGAATATCGAATCGCTACTCGACCAGCGTCCTGACGAAGTTACTGTTTTGCGCAACGGACAAACGCATAAAGTCAAGGCGGAAACCGTTGAAATCGACGAAATTTTAGAGCTTAAACCCGGCGACAAAGTGGGTTTGGATGGCGTGCTGATTTCCGAATCAGCCGCTTTCAATACAACTGCGCTTACCGGAGAAAGCCAGCCCGCGACGAAACGCAAAGGTGAAACGGTGCTTGCCGGGATGCTCAATCTGAACACGGTTGCGCAAATGCGGGTTACGACGGCTTATACCGATAGCAAGTTGAGCCGTATTCTCGACCTTGTGCAAAATGCCGCCTCGCAAAAAGCGCCTACAGAACTGTTGATCCATAAGTTTGCGAAAATATATACGCCCATTGTGGTGCTGCTTGCCGCGTTTATCTGCTTGTTGCCTTATTTTTTCGTCAAAGATTATATATTTGAAGATTATCTTTATAAAGCATTGATTTTCATTGTTTTATCCTGTCCATGTGCATTAGTTATCAGTATTCCGCTGGGCTATTTCGGAGGAATCGGCGCCGCAAGCAAAAACGGCATTTTGATCAAGGGGAGTTCCTATTTGGATTTGCTCGCCTCCGTCAAAAATGTGGTGGTGGACAAGACCGGTACTATGACCGAAGGAGTTTTCAACGTGCAGGAAGTCGTTCTGAATAAGGAATTTAATCGGACAGAAATCCTCGATATGGTCAATGCTTTGGAATCGCACAGCAGCCATCCTGTTGCTACCGCTATCCGGCAATATGTCGGTGAAGTCAATCCTGCGATCCCACTGCAAAATCTCGAAGAAATTGCCGGACATGGTTTGAAAGCCGATCTCGACGGCAAACAATTTTTAGTCGGAAATCTGAAACTGATGCAAAAATTCGGCGTCGTCTGCAACATCGCCCCCGACGCCGTCATTGAAACTCTGATTGCCATTGCTTTCGATGGACAATTCGTCGGCTATATCACCATATCCGACCACATCAAAGATGATGCCCGCGCCACTATTGACAAATTGAAATCGTTGGGTGTGAAAACTACCATGTTGAGCGGCGACAAAACGTCGGTGGTCCGCCGAATTGCCGAAAAATTGAACATTTCCACAGCTTATGGCGATTTATTGCCCGAAGACAAAGTGAATAAAGTACTTGAAATCAAAGCTCTCAACGAAACGATTGCCTTTGTCGGCGATGGCGTCAACGATGCTCCTGTCATTGCATTGAGTGACATAGGAATCGCGATGGGCGGTTTGGGCAGCGATGCCGCTATTGAAATTGCCGATGTGGTCATTCAGGACGACAAACCGAGCAAAATTCCGTTGGCTATCCACATTGGGCGACGGACAAAACGCATTGTCCGGCAGAATATTTTGTTGGCATTTGCCGTCAAGGCGCTGGTGCTGATGTTGGGTGCTGTCGGCGTCGCTACCATGTGGGAAGCCGTATTTGCTGACGTTGGCGTTGCCTTATTAGCGATCTGGAATGCGGTTAGAGTGCAGCGGGAAAAATAAATATATCATTCACTGCAAGATTTTTTCCATACCTCCTGCCACGGATTTGCGCTGCCTGCGATATTGGAATTGTGCCAAAGGCTTAAATAATCGCCGCCCGATTGCCGACACTCGTTTTTCAATTTTTGATTTTTTTGGTAACCGGCATCCGGCGTCAGTTTTTGGTGAAAAATAAGTGTGGCATCCATCATCACTGTCGGACGGAGCAACAATGTGGTCGTTTGATTGCGCTGCAAGTCGAAAAACGGATGCGGAATGGCAGTTCCGGACCGAAATCCGACGGCTTTTGCAAATGCCAAAGAAAAATCTTCTCGAATACCGCCGTCCGACAGTTCGCGAAAAGTTTGTGGCGTCCGGAAACGGAGAAAATGTTGGCGAGAATGTCTTATATCGGTATTGAGCAAAGCTTCAAGTTGCTGTTTTTCTGCTTTCAAAAGTGCAAAATCATCCATGCAATCGTAGGACGGATGCAGACCAATTGTTGCCTGACGGTTCATGATTTGCAGCAGCAGGCTATGATAGTCCGAGCGGACGGTATCCGCCATTGCAAACAGATAATAAGGAATTTGTTTTTCCGTATGCAGGGCATCAATCATCCGAATGGCATCAAAATAGGTGTCATTGAATTGCATTTTTCCGTGTAACATATTGCGTGCCAAACCGATGGCATAGCTTTTTCGGCTCATAACCGGCAGGTCGATATCGTAAGTGTGAATGACGCGGAAAGCCCTGCCTGCGAATTGTTGTGCCGGACAGCTCTGTTTTTCCCATTCGCGTTGTAAAAGTTGCGCCCAGCGATCTACAATCGGCATTTCCAAGATTCCTTGTTGGTAGAGCCAAGATTCTTGATGTCGGAAACGTCCGTGTTCATCGGTTTGCTGCGGAAAATATTCGCCATACAAAGTCAGCAAATAAAACGCGGCGGCAAGCAGATCGAAAGGTACATCGCCCTGTCCGTTGTGAAATATCGTCGGAAGTCCTTGCCATTGATCCGTTTGCAGATCCGCAATCGGGTAAATGTCGGTTGTTTTCAACAGTCCGTTGGGAATTATTTGCAAGCCATGATGCAGGTTTTCATCGGAATAATTCAGACAAGCGCCTGTTTGCCGGAGAAAAAAAGCGGCGTCGGAAGTGTATCGAACTTCTGTTCCCAACACCCGCTGAAACAAGTGCGTTGCAGCGTAAGTCAGTCGTTCCGACAAGCTGTGTGCATAGAGCGTAATCATGCGCCGAAGTCATCGTAGAGCAACATTTCCGGTGGAACGCCCAGATCGTCGAGCATTTTTTTGACCGAATTTGCCATCGGACCGGGACCGCACATATAGTATTCGATATCTTCCGGCGCGTCGTGTTTGCTCAAATAGTTATCGAATATAACCTGATGAATAAAGCCTGTATAGCCTGTCCAGTTATCTTCGGGCAATGGCTCGCTCAAGGCAATATGGAACGAGAAATTGGGAAATTCTTTCTCAATGGCACGGAAATCGTCTTCGTAGAAGATCTCGATACGGGACCGCGCACCATACCAATACGAAATTTTGCGGTCGGTGGTTTTCAGGGTGCGGAACAAATGCAGCAGTTGCGAGCGAAGGGGTGCCATACCTGCTCCGCCGCCGATATAGAGCATTTCACGTTTGGTGTCGAGGATATGAAAATCGCCGTAAGGACCGGAAATGCGCACTTTGTCGCCGGCTTTCAATCCGAAAATATACGACGAACAGATACCCGGATCGATGCCTGCTTTCCAAGTTCCCGTCGCACGGTCGAAAGGTGGCGTGGCAATACGGATATTCAGCATCACGATATCGCCTTCGGCAGGATAGTTTGCCATTGAATAGGCGCGGATATTTTCTTCGGTATTCCGCCCGACCAAGTCCCACATTTTATATTTGTCCCATTCCGACCGGAAACGATGCACATCGCTCCCTTTGGCGTCGGGACGCGCTTCTACGTCATATTCTTTGTAGGATTTTTCGTATTTCGGCACTTGAATCTGTATATAAGAGCCGGGCTTAAAATTCAGATGCTCTCCGGCGGGCAGTTTGACGATAAATTCTTTGATGAACGAGGCAACATTGTAGTTGCTGACCACTTCGCATTCCCATTCTTTGACGCCGAAGACGGATTCGGGTACGCGGATATTCAAGTCGTCCCGCACCTTTGTTTGACAGCCCAGTCGCCAATGATCTTTGATTTGTTTTCGGTTGAAAAAACCTGTTTCCGTCGGCAATATTTCGCCGCCGCCTTCCATCACTTGCAAACGGCATTGTCCGCAACTGCCGCCACCACCGCATGCACTTGACAAAAAGATGCCCTGCGATTGCAAGGTGGCAAGGACGGTCCCACCGAGAGGCACGTCTAATTCTTTTTCGTTGTTGACCGTGATGCTTACATTGCCCGAAGGCATCAGTTTCTGTTTAATAAACAGTAAGACAATCACTAACAGGAGAATGATAACCCAAAAAACAACAATTGCACTGATAATAACCATAGATATTTACCTTATTGTATTGAAAAACGCTGCAAAGTAACTAAAAATTTACGGAAAATGCAAATAATTGTGATAATTTCAGCTTAATTCTTGTTTTACAAAACATTTTGTACCTTTGTAGCCTGAAACGAAACAATATCATATATGAATATTACAATGGTTGACCTTACCGGTCAGTACAATAAAATTCGGAAGGAAATAGACGAAGCCGTTCTTAACGAGATCCGTTTGGGGCAATACATCAACGGCAGGGCGGTCAAAGAGTTTCAAGCCGAATTGGAACAATACCTTGCCGTCCGACATGTCGTGCCGTGCGCCAATGGTACCGACGCTTTGCAAATCGCTCTGATGGCGTTGGATTTACAGGTGGGCGACGAGATTATCGTACCTGCATTTACCTTCGTCTCTACTGCCGAAGTGATCGGCTTATTGAAACTGAAACCGGTCTTGGTCGATGTCGATATTGATACGTTCAATATTTCTACGAAAAATCTTGAAAAAGCTTTGTCGAAAAAAACCAAAGCCATACTTCCTGTACATTTGTTTGGCTTGTCGTGTGCGATGGAACCGGTGATGGATTTTGCACAAGCCCATCACCTCTATGTGGTCGAGGACAATGCACAGGCTATCGGCTGCGATTATTTTTTTTCCGACGGCAGCGCCAAGAAAACCGGCACTATCGGCGACATCGGCTGCACTTCATTTTTTCCCAGCAAAAATTTAGGCTGTTATGGCGACGGCGGCGCTCTGATGAGCAACGATGATCGGCTTGCCGAAAGATGCCGTATGATCGCCAATCACGGACAAAAAGAGAAATATCATCACGAGATTTTGGGTTGCAATTCGCGCCTCGATGCGCTGCAGGCTGCCGTTTTGTCCGTCAAATTGAAATATTTAGATGCTTATATCCAAGCGCGGCAAAGCGCGGCGCAATACTATACGGCAGGTTTAAGCGATATTGACGCCATCGACTTGCCCCGCACAACGATCCGTTCCACGCATGTCTATAATCAATATACGATCCGAATAAAAAACGGCAAACGCGACGCACTGCAACAATTTTTGGCGAAAAACGGCGTCCCAACGATGATTTATTACCCGAGACCGATTCATGAACAAAACGCCTTTAAGTCGATTGTCAGCATTGCCGAGCCACTGAATGTCTCCAACTATCTGTCCGAAAACGTGCTGTCCTTGCCCATGCATACGGAATTAAGCGGCACGGTGCAAGATTTTATTATCCGCAAAATGCACGATTTCTTTTCTTGATACGTTATATTTCTATAACCGATAATTTAGCAATGAACCCAATCAAATTAGCATTAGTCGGCTGCGGACGAATCTCCCAACGCCATATTGAGGCTGTCGCCGCTAACGATGGTATCCGCATCGCATTGGTCTGCGACGTCGATGAAAGCAAAGCCAAACAGACGGCAGCGCGGCTGTCCGTTCCTTGTCTGACCGATTACAGGAAGATACGAGGCGTAGACGTCATCTCCGTTTTGACACCATCGGGGATGCACCCGCGCCATGTCATCGACCTTGCCGAACAGACCGACGCGCAATATATCGTCTGCGAGAAACCCGTTTCGCTCACCTTGCGCGAAGCCTGCGAAATGTTGGAAAGAGTAGAGAAAGCCGGCAAAACCCTCTTGCCGGTCTATCAGAATCGCTATAACCCTCTCATAGTCTTTATGAAAGACCTGATTGCCGCCGGACGCTTGGGTAAAATTCACCAATTTGTCTGCAATGTGTTTTGGAATCGCAACGACGACTATTTCAAGATCGACTGGCACGGTACACAGGCTTACGACGGCGGCGTTTTTTATACGCAGGCAAGCCATTATGTCGATATGATTTTTTATCTTTTCGGAAAAGTGAAAACGGCGCACGGTCTGGGCGGCACATTGCGGCAGTTGGAAACGCCCGATTCGGTTTCGGCAATCTGTGAATTGGAAAACGGCGCTGTCGGCACGCTCAACGCCACCGTCAGTGTTTATCGCAGTAATTATCAGACCGAACTGACTATTATCGGCGAAAAAGGCACCGTCCGATTAAGCGGTACCAATCTGAACACCATCGAATTTTGGGATGTTGAGAATATGAGTAAACCGGAAATGGATTTCACCCTCAATCACCAATACGGCAAAGGACACGATACCATGTATCATTATATTGTTAGTCGTCAATGGGACAAATTTCCCGCCAAAGATGACGTGCTGGCAGGCATCCGGCTAATGGAAAAGATTTCTTTTTGATTTTGATTTACAGGATTAAATTTTAAACGGTCGCAAATAACCCAAAAGCAGCGCCAACTTTCTTTGTTGACGCTGCGTTTTCTTATGAGCCGTCATTGCGTCCCGTGCTACGACACGGGATCTAACCCGCAATCCCCCGACTATTCTTTCACAAACCGCACTCGTTTATCCCCTATTTTCAGGAAATAAACGCCTGACGATAAATTTGATACATTGATTGCTGCTGTGCCGTTGTCTGTGGGCGTTGCACGCAACGCCCCTACCGTGCGACCGGAAATATCGTAAATCTGTGCGTTTAAACTTTCCAAGTTTTCAAAACTTGGAAAGTTTATGTGCAACTCGTCTTTTACCGGATTCGGATAAATCCGAATTTCGTTTAATGAAATTTCATCAATGCTCGTCGCATCCTTGTACGTCGCCGTCAC
>JAISUM010000023.1 GCA_031272095.1 Candidatus Symbiothrix sp.
TCAAGTTCGCGATATTCCTTGTTGAGTTTCACAAACCGTTTCATATCGGCAATCACGGCGGGGTCGGTAATGAGGGTCGAAACTTCCTCAAACCTGCCGCTCAATGAATCTAATTTTTCGAGAAGGGAATTTTGGGACATTATTCTTTAATTTTTCGGGCTGCAAAGTTAGCATAAAATTTTGAGCTACACAAAAATATTTCAAATTATATCCCTGTGCGCCTGTCGTTTTTGTTCTTTTTCCGTTGCTTGGGCTTTGGCTTGGGTTTGCGGTGAGAAAAAGACGGCGCCGAATTTCTCCCAGATATAGCTGATTGCCTGCGCATTGGGGTGCATCAGGTCGTCGGCATAAAAACGGTAGTCGCGCAAACGGTGCAGCAAGTTGTTCCATTGTTCTGTGATTTGGGCGACCGACAAACGTTCTTCGACAAAGCTATTTCCGTGCGGAATATCATGCGATGTCAAAATTTGACGCTTGCGCCCGCCATACAATACATACCTTGCGAAGGATAGCCGTACCAAAAATCATATTTTTGGAACAGCAGATTGTTGGCTTCGACAAACAGCGAGACCTGCGAATTGAGCATATAATTTGCCGAAAATTTCAAATCATGAATATTTTTCATTTTTTCCGACAAGCCGTGGATATTGGCTTTCCGTCCGGTTTCCAAGTGATAATTCAAATCCATGCGGATAGGGATAGCGGGCAATTGATAGCCGACGGCGAGGTCTCCGGCAAAAATCGGGCGGTTCCAAGCGGCGGTTTCGTGTTTCATATTCCAATGGTTGAAAACGACTTGAGCGCTGATGTCAAAGCTGTTACGATAGCTGTAAGTGGCTTTTCCGCCCAACGAAAAGACGCCGGCATTGTCATAAACAATCGAATCTGCCGTATAAAAATGTTCGTCTTTTATATATTTATAACCGGTGAAAATTTCAAATCCGGTGTTGATAAACGGCGAAAACGAAACGCCTAATTTGGCGTCCAAAGGACTGCCGGCATCTTTCACCCGCCACATCGGAGCAATATAGCGATTTTCCTGTCGTACGTTGAAATGGCTGTTATCGACAAGCCCGCCATCTGCTATCGCGTAGAACAGCACAGCATCCGTCGGTCGCCAACGGAAACTCACTTTGGGCGCGATCAGAATTTTGCGCACACCGCCCACGCGAATATTGGCAGTCAAACCCAAACGCGCATCCCACAAGTCGTCTTCGTAATAAACGTAAGGATTCAGCACGAAGGTCGTATAATTGACATTGCCGGTCGCTTTGGCAATCGAATCCTGCAAAGGCGTGGAATAGAGGTATGTCGTCATCGCAGCCGCAATACCCACCCAGTCTTTGTGCAGATCTATATCCGCCAAAATGCGATTTTCATTGCCGCCGGAATAGTCTTGCAAGACAGGATATTGCTGCGCAAACAAGGTGTAAGCTATATTCGCCTGCCAAAGAACATCCGCATTGGCGTCGGTCGTTCCCAATCCGATATATGTTTGCAAACGATGATTGCGGCGGCGTGTCATGGTTGTATCCAACCAACCGTAATCGTTGAAACGCAAGTAGTTGTATTGCAAACCGGCAGTCAGGCGCGTGCTTAAAAACTGATGCTCGAACTGTGTGCCGATCAGATTGTCGTTGATTTTCATGCGGGTATGTTCGTCCGCCTGCAAATAGCCGGTTGAAGTATTGCTCGATCGGTGCGAGGCAAAAATATTCCAGCGGGTTTTTTCCGTGTTGAAAATTTGATAACCTGCGTCGGCGTCTAAATGAAAAAGAAATCCCATCCCCAGCCGAACATAAGCTTGTTGTTGCGAAGTTGCAAAATCGGTCATATAGACCGGCGCTTGAAAAGTTGAAAAATAAGGTGCAAGCGACGGTTCCATCGTGAAATTGGAGAAACTGACCGCCGAGGTTGTCTTTTTGACCGGCTGAAGTTCCGGCGTATGATTGATTTTGTCGGCGTCGCGCACCGTCGGACTAAATTCTTTTTCCAAAGTCAATTCTCGCTGCAAATCAGAATTTTGCGCGAAAACAGCGTTTCCTGCGCACAAGGCGCATACAAGATAAAAAATCTTTCGTTTCATGAGCAATTTTATTTGAGGCTGCAAAGGTAGCAAATTATTTTTAAATTTGCCAAATTCAAAAAAGAATAGTACCTTTGCCCGATTTTCAAGAAGAAAAAAATAGAAGAGATTATTTTATGATTAATCCGACAGTAAAAACAATTACTTTGGGCGATGGCAGAACCATCACCCTCGAAACCGGCAAATTGGCGAAACAAGCCGACGGTTCGGTCGTGTTGCGAATGAACAACACTATGATGTTGGCTACGGTCTGCGCAGCCAAAGATGCAAATCCGGGTACTGATTTTATGCCCCTTCAAGTAGAGTACAAAGAAAAGTATTCTGCTTTCGGACGTTTCCCCGGCGGTTTTACCCGTCGCGAAGGACGCGCTTCCGATTACGAAATTTTGACGTGTCGTTTGGTTGACCGAGCCTTGCGCCCGCTGTTTCCCGACGATTTTCACGCAGAAGTGTTTGTGAATATTATCCTGTTCTCGACCGACGGTCAAGATATGCCCGATGCTTTAGCAGGATTGGCAGCATCGGCAGCTTTGGCAGTCAGCGATATTCCTTTTGGAGGACCGATTTCCGAAGTGCGTGTAGCACGGGTGGACGGTCAATTTGTAGTCAATCCCACTTTCGACCAGTTGCAACGCGCCGATATGGACATTATGGTAGGCGCCACTATTGACAACATCATGATGGTAGAAGGCGAAATGAACGAAGTTTCCGAAGCAGAACTGCTCGAAGCCATTAAATTTGCGCACGAAGCCATCAAAGTACAGTGCCAAGCGCAACTCGAACTGATGGAAGCCGTCGGCAAAACCGAAAAACGGACTTATTGCCACGAAGTCAATGACGAAGACTTACGCGCCGACGTCAAAGCCAAACTCTACGACGCCGTCTATGCGATTGCAAAATCGGGACAAGGCAAACACGAACGGACCGCCGCTTTTGAAAAAATTGTAGAAGATTATCAGGCGCAATTTTCGGAAGAAGAACTGACCGACGAAAAGCAAGCCCTCATCGCGCGTTACTATCATGACGTCGAAAAAGAAGCGATGCGGCGCTGTATCTTGGACGAAGGCATTCGCTTGGATGGTCGTAAAACCACCGAAATCCGTCCGATCTGGTCGGAAGTGGATAGCATTCCGGGACCTCACGGCTCGGCAATCTTTACACGCGGCGAGACACAAGCATTGGCTACCGTTACGCTGGGTACCAAGTTGGATGAAAAAATCGTGGATGATGTGCTGAACAACGGCAAAGAACGTTTTCTGTTGCATTACAATTTCCCGCCCTTCGCAACCGGCGAAGCCAAACCGCAACGTGGCGTAGGTCGTCGCGAAGTCGGACACGGCAACTTGGCACACCGCGCACTCAAACCGATGATTCCCGAAAATTATCCCTACGTCATTCGTATCGTTTCCGATATATTGGAATCCAACGGCTCATCTTCGATGGCAACGGTTTGCGCCGGAACACTTTCGCTGATGGACGCCGGCGTGAATATCAAACGTCCGGTATCAGGTATCGCCATGGGGCTGATTTCCGAAAATAAAGGGAAAAATTATGCCGTCCTGTCGGATATTCTGGGCGACGAAGACCACTTGGGCGATATGGACTTCAAAGTAACGGGAACCACACAAGGCATCACCGCTACACAGATGGACATCAAAGTCGATGGACTTTCGTATGAAATTTTGGAAAATGCGCTGGCACAGGCAAAAGAAGGACGCGCTCATATCTTGGGCAAAATTTTGGAAACGATTGCCGAACCGCGTGCCGATCTCAAACCACACGCACCGCGTCTGGAAGTCATCGAAATTCCGAAAGAATTTATCGGAGCCGTCATCGGACCGGGCGGAAAAATCATACAAGGCATTCAGGAAGAAACCGGAGCCGTCATTACCATCGAAGAAATCGACAACATTGGTCGCGTAGAAATCGCATCCGCCAATAAAGCTTCGATCGATGCAGCTTTGGCAAGAGTGAAAGCCATTGTAGCCGTCCCCGAAGTCGGCGAAATCTATCAAGGTAAAATACAGTCAATTATGCCCTACGGCGCATTTGTCGAATTTATGCCGGGAAAAGACGGACTGTTACATATCTCCGAAATCGACTGGAAACGCTTGGAAACAGTTGAAGAAGCCGGTCTGAAAGAAGGCGACGCCATCGAAGTCAAATTGGTGGACATCGACCAAAAAACCGGTAAATTCAAACTGTCGCGCAAAGTCTTGTTGCCGCGTCCCGAAGGATACACGGAAAGACCTGAACGCCCTGAACGCGGAGACCGTCCTGAACGCCACGACCACAACAGAGGCAGACGACCCGACCGCCGCGACCGTTAAGCTCAATGCTAAAAACAGGAAAGCGCGGCGAGTATCACCCCGCCGCACTTTCCTTTTCATCAAATAATTATTTTATGAATCCCGAAGATTTACAAACAAAAGATGATGTTCCCCGAAAGCGGGACGAAGTGAGAAAATATGCCTTTGTAACAAAAAGGGCATTGGAAGCCGACCATATCGGCTATTGTTACAGAGAAACCCCCGAAAACGATATCGACAGCGGTTGGCGCTTTCTCTATGGAGATGAAGACGATGATTATTTAGACAACCCTACGCACGTCGAAACAGTCTATCCAGAAGATATGCTGTCCATCAATCCGGCTTTAGATTTGGTGCTGGGTGCGCCCGTAGGCTTGGAATTTGAATGGAATCTCGACTCGGAAACTTATGACGAAATAGTAGATCTGTGAACAAAATCTTTTTAATCGGCTATATGGGCGCCGGGAAAACCACACTCGGCAAAGAGTTGGCAAACCGACTCAACACCCCCCTGATTGATACCGATTTGTTTATCGAAAACCGATACCGCAAAAGCATCAGCGATATGTTTGCCGAACACGGCGAATCGGGTTTCCGAGAAATCGAACGCAAAATCCTGTACGAAATAGCCGATTTTGAAGATGTAGTAGTCGCCACCGGCGGCGGAATGCCCTGTTTTTTCGACAATATGGATTGTATGAACCGCGCCGGAAAGACAGTCTATCTGCAAGTCCCCGAAGAAGAATTGGCGGCACGACTGTATTTGCTGAAAAGGACACGACCCTTGATCAAAAACAAAACCCAAGACGAAATCCGACAATTTATTGCAGAAACACTGAATTTTCGAGAAAAATGGTATCTGCAAGCACAAGTCGTATTCCCTGTATATCAGATGAATAACCGTGCGGAAGTCCGTCGGCTCGCAAACGAATTGATTGAAAAATTAGAAATTCAGTGAAATATTGCCACTTTTTCGTTTTATTGTATGTTATTTCGTGATTTTTTCGTACCTTTGCGCTTTCTAAAAATTAATACATAATCATGGCAAAAAGTTTTGTAGAAAGAGCATTGGCTTATCATGCGATGGGTAAGCCGGGAAAAATAGAAGTTGTCCCCACCAAACCGCACAGTACTCAATACGATTTATCGTTAGCATATTCACCCGGCGTGGCAGAGCCTTGTCTCGCCATAGAAAAAGACGCCGCAAAAGCATACGATTATACCGCCAAAGGCAATTTAGTCGCCGTCATTTCCAATGGTACCGCCGTTTTGGGTTTGGGCGACATCGGCGCATTGTCGGGCAAACCGGTGATGGAAGGTAAAGGATTGTTGTTCAAGATCTTCGCAGGCATCGACGTGTTCGACATCGAAATCGCCGAAAAAGACCCCGATAAATTTATAGAGGCAGTCAAAGCCATTGCACCTACTTTCGGCGGCATCAATCTGGAAGACATCAAAGCGCCGGAATGTTTTGAAATCGAACGCCGCCTGAAAGCCGAATTGGATATTCCGGTGATGCACGACGATCAGCACGGCACCGCCATCATCTCGTCCGCCGGTCTGCTCAACGCTTTGGAATTGGCAGGCAAACAGATCGAAGAAGTGAAAATCGTCGTCAATGGCGCAGGTGCCTCCGCAAGTTCCTGTACGCGACTGTATATGGCTTTGGGCGCACGCAAAGAAAACATCGTGATGTGCGACAGCAAAGGCGTTATCACGACACGTCGCCCCAATCTGACCGAAGAAAAAGCATTTTTCGCCACCGACCGCAATATCAGTACGCTTGCCGAAGCCTTGGTGGACGCCGACGTATTTCTGGGGCTGTCGGTCGCCGATGTGCTGACGCCGGAAATGGTGCAAACAATGGCACACGACCCGATTGTGTTCGCATTAGCAAATCCCAATCCCGAAATAGCCTACGACAAAGCCACCACAGCGCGAACGGATTTGATCTTCGCTACCGGACGTTCCGATTATCCCAATCAGGTCAATAATGTTTTGGGCTTTCCGTATATTTTTCGCGGCGCATTGGATACGCGGGCAACAACCATTAACGAAGAAATGAAATTGGCAGCGGTGCGAGCCATTGCCGATTTGGCAAAAGAAGCCGTTCCCGATGTGGTGAATGCCGCCTACGGATTGTCGAATATCGTCTTCGGACGCACCTATATCATCCCCAAGCCGATGGATCCGCGCCTGCTGACCAGCGTTTCGGTCGCAGTAGCAAAAGCGGCAATTGCATCAGGCGTCGCAAGAAAAGAGATTACCGACTGGGAAAAATATGCCGATTCGTTGCGCGATTTGATGGGCTATGACAATAAACTGATCCGCGATTTGAGCGAAATGGCAATCAAAAATCCGAAAAGGGTGGTCTTCGCCGAAGGCTCTCACGAAAATATGCTGAAAGCCGCCGCACAAGTCCGCGACGAAGGTATTGCCTATCCTATTCTGCTCGGCAACGACGAAAGAATAGAAAAATTGGCGCTCGAACATCACATCGACCTCGCCGGAATCGAAATTGTCAACCTGCGCCACGACCGCGAAATGGAACGCCGCCAGCGATACGCCGCCATTTTAGCTGAGAAACGGGCGCGTGAAGGCGCTACGCTCGACGAAGCGTTGGACAAAATGTTTGAACGCAACTATTTCGGCATGATGATGGTTGAAACGGGAGATGCAGACGCCTTTGTTACAGGCGTTTATACAAAATATTCCAATACCATCAAAGTCGCCAAAGAAGTGATAGGCATCCGCGAAGGCTTTCATACTTTCGGAGCGATGCATATTCTCACCGGCAAAAAAGGCACCTATTTTTTAGCGGATACGCTGATCAATCGCCACCCCAGCACGGAAGTTTTGATTGATATAGCGCGGCTCTCGATGGATACTGTGCAATTTTTCGCTCAGAAACCGGTGATGGCAGCCATCTCCTACTCCAATTTCGGCAGCGACACCGAAGGCAGTCCGGCAAGTATGCACGAAGTCGTCAGAGTGATGCAGGAACAATATCCCGATTTGGCAATCGACGGCGAAATGCAAGTCAGTTTTGCCTTGAACAAAGCCCTGCGCGACCGTAAATATCCATTCAGCAAGTTGCTCAATAAAGATGTTAATACACTGATATTCCCGAATTTAAGTTCGGCAAATATTGCACAAAAACTCTTACAGGAATTTGAAGTCGGCGATATGATCGGTCCTATCCAAATGGGACTGAAAAAGCCGATCCATTTCACCGACATCGAAAGCTCGGTGCGCGACATTGTCAATATTACTACCGTCGCCGTGATCGACGCCATCGTTCAGCAAAAAATAGAAACCCAAGATAATAAATGATCATAGAACGGCTGTCGGTACTGAATTTCAAAAATATCGAAGAGACAGAATTGAACTTTTCACCCAAAATGAATTGTCTGTTCGGCGATAACGGGATGGGTAAAACCAATCTCTTGGACGCCTTGTATTACTTGTCCTTTACGAAAAATTATACCAATCTCCACGATTCGATGTTGATTTTTCACAACCGAGAATTTGCCGTTTTGCAAGGCGTATATCTTTCCGAACAGGGCAAACAGGAAATCTATTGTGCTATCCGTCAAGGCAAAAAGAAAATATTGAAATGCAATAAAAAAGAATACGAGCGGCTGTCGGAACATATAGGGCTGATTCCTTTGGTGATGATTTCTCCGGCAGACAGCGAATTGATTCGAGGCGGCAGCGACGAGCGACGCAAGTTCATCGATATGCTGATTTGCCAATACGACCGCGAATATATGCACGCTTTGATGCAATACAACAAGGCGCTCCTGCAACGAAACGCCTTGCTGAAAACAGAGGGCGCCGACGAGATTTTCGACCTCTGGGAAGAACGCATGGATCAAATGGCTCGCGTGATCTACGTCAAACGGAAAGCGCTGATTGATACGTTTTTGCCTGTCTTTCAGACCTATTATCACGAAATTGCCAACGAAAGCGAACAGGTCGCCTTGAAATACGAATCGCAGTTGCACAACAACGCCTCGTTACTCACGATGCTGACAGCCCGCCGCGAACGTGACAAAATTTTGGGATATACCAGCGCCGGTATCCACAAAGACGATTTTGCCTTCCTGTTAGACGATTACCTGATCCGTAAAATCGGTTCGCAGGGACAAAACAAAACTTATCTTATCGCTTTGAAATTGGCGCAATTCCGGCTGCTGACACAAAAAAACACCTCGACGCCACTCTTGTTGTTGGACGATTTGTTCGATAAATTAGACGCTATCCGCGTCGAACGCATCGTGCGATTGGTTACGCAAGACGAATTTGGACAGATTTTCATCACCGACACCAACCGCCAATATTTAGACGCTATTTTGGCGAAAATGCAGTCGGATTACCGCTTGTTTCAAGTAGAAAACGGACAAATATGGAACGCAAACACCTCGAACCCCTGAAAAATGTCTTGCACGCCTTTTTGGAGAGCAATCCGCATTTAGCCAACGGCTTGGCGGAAACGCAAGTGATCGACTATTGGCAGCATCAAATGGGCGTTGCTATCGCGCGTTATACGTCGCAATTATCCATCCGCAAGCGCGTTTTGTATGTCAAATTAACATCCTCCGTCCTGAAAAACGAACTGCTGATGCACCGCGAACATCTGATAGGCAAACTCAATGGCGCCGTCGGTCGCTCGGTGTTAGATAATATTGTGTTTTTATGATTTTTTGTATTTTCGTATTCAAAAAAATTAATAATATTCAAGTTCTAAAGCCAATTCTTCCGGGCGAGCGCCATCCCAATTAAGAGTACTGAAAACTTTGGTAATGTAGCCGTCTGCGTTAAATTCGTAGCGGTAAGTTTCTGTCAGGTCGTATTTTTCTCCCTCGTAGGCAGGTCCTTTTTGAATCTTTTTTGTAATCAAATGTTTGCTGCCCGCGCCCAGATTGCCGTCGAAGAAAATAAACATTGTGCCTGCATAATATTCCTGTAGCGCCATACAAAATGAAATATCAAAGTTTGTTGCGGGATATTCCTGTGTTGAATATTCAAAAGTTGTAGATAAATAACCATCGCGCGAAACGCCCTTTTGGTCACCAACGACAGCGTATAAATCACCGCTGTTCCACTGAATTTGCGAAACAAAGTAAAATTCCTGATAATCGTTGGGATTGTACCGAATTTCAGACAATCGGTTTTCATATTTTTCATCGTAATACGCATAGTCGTAGATGCTGTTATCATCAATAAAATAAATGTAATGAACGTGATAATCGGCATTTCCGCCAATGGTACCGCCTTTGATGCTGACATTGCCGTCGAACATCACATTTTGGCGTGTTTCTACGCCTGTGTCCTCGTTATACACCATTTGATTGATGCCTGCAACATAGCCCTCGGCGTTGTAGATTACGCTGTCGCCGTTAATACTTTTCACCTTGCCGGTCAAAGCGGGATTTTTACTATTGTCCGGATTTTCATCTTCATTTTCATTTGATTCGCAAGCCGCGAACATTGTTACTCCTGCGAGGCAGATTGCTGTCGCAACCACATTCCTCAAAAAATAATACTTCTTTTGCATAAAAAATTAATGATTTATGTATTAATAAATTAAAAATGCACAACTTTTTTCAACCTGTATTTTACCTCAAAGTATTCTGCCACAGGATTGCTGCCGGCAGACGCCCGAAGTGTCGCTGAAGGACTGTTAGCCACATTGCCGCCGCCTAAATCGTAGCCGCGTCCGGTGATATGTTCTATTTCGTGGTGTAAAATCCACAGTTCGTTGTTTTTCTCGAAACTGAAATAGTCGTTTCCGTAATTGAAATTGGGGCTGGCGTCGGTGCCGGAATTGTAGCGAAAATAAATACTGACCGTTGTCCCGTTGGCTTTTACTTCCCACCAACCTTTTTGCTGATGGGTAATTCCGGGGTATGGATTATATTTCAAACTGCCATCTTCGCAATAGTGCAGCGATTCGTATTTGCCTGCCATACCTTTGCTGGCGTATTTGTTGTTGCGTGTAAATACTTCGCGGCAAAAGGAATGACTGTTGTCTTCGTAAAAATAGTCGGTATCTTCTATGCGCTCCGTGCCGTTGCCCGTGTAGTAATCATAATAATGCCGATATTCAATTGCGGAAATCTGCCAAACGCCGTCCATAAATATTGCCGCCCATTTCGTATATTTTTCCATATCTTCGGGCGACGGAGGATTGCTTATTTTCGCAATATTTGTCCCGATGGCGTAAGTCGGCGTTTCGCCAAGCAGTCGGACGCCCTGATAATCGACCGGAACATCGTTCACATAAAGCACTGTCTGCTGTTCGCCGTCAGCGTCGATTGTTTCTGTGGCGACGGTCAGCGTTTGTCCGCCAATGGTGGTCAGCGTTTGGGCTGCGAGGAGTTGTGCGGCAGTGTATTTTCCGCGTACAACGTGCCACTGCACCTCGTCGGCGGGCATCGCCTCGTCGTCGAGCGTGATAATGCTGTCGGGCAGGGCGAAGACGGTAAAGCCGTCTGTTGCGTCGGCGGTTTTAACACTTGTGAGGGCGGCGGCAAAGAGCGTGTAGTTGTTGTCTTGCCGAAGGGCGTTGGCAACGGCGTCGAGCAATGCAACGCTGTTGCTACCGTTGTCGTTGTCGTCTTTGTAGATTTCTTTTCCGAAAAATACCTTCATCGGCGCAACAACCGGCTCTGCCTTGTTCAACTGCCACGAGGCAATTTCGGCTGCTGTCAGCGGCGTTTTATATTTTGCGTCGAATTTCGGAAGTTTGTCGTAGTCGCTCATCACGCTGCCGGTTTTCGGAATATTTATACTTTCCGGCTCGCGCAAAGTTACGCCCGTGAAACTCCAGTCGTCGAACTGAAGGTTGATGCTTGCCGTGTTTTCGGGAATTTTGTCGAAAACGAGCGTAAAAGTATGTTCGCTTCCATAACAATAGTTGCTTTTGTGTGTAGGAATACCGTAAGACGTCAGAAAATCGTAACGTTTGCCGCCTGCGCTGATATACACATTATTTACGTCGCCCGTATAAATAATATAATTTCCTTTGTAATAAAAATTGACCTGCGTATTTTCTTCTGTAATAACTACCGATTTTATCACACAGGTATTGCCGCCAACGCTCTGATTTGCAACTGTCGGGTTTTCTTTTGCAAACAGTGTTTTTGGTTTATTCAAAACCGCTGTCGACGAATAAATCGGCACGTTTTTCAGTGTGATAACGCCGAAGGGAGTATATTTTCCGCTGTTCAAAGTTTTTGTTTCGTCTAAAAAACAGCCCGCAATGGTAGCCAATTTAAGTGATTTGGCGCGACTGTTGAATTTGTTGATTTCAATCCTGCCTTTCACTTTCACGCCTTCGGGCAGGGCAAACGCTACGCCCTCGACGTCAACCGTCTGACTGCCTGTTATTTCGACGCTCCACGTGTTGCCTGCCGAAATGAACGTCAAATCGTAAACATTTCCCGAATCGTCGTAGAATTTGGTATCGGTGTTGGGCAAATAAAGTCCGTGTTTGCGTCCGCCAAACCTGAAAAGTTTAATTTCCTTTCCCCTGTTGGTCAGAGAATAGTCGATTATCAGCATTGTGCCGTCGAAGATGCAACTTTCGATTTCAAAATCGACCGACGTGCTGAAACTTTTAACTTTTGCAGTTTCGTAGCCCGCAGTTTTGCTTGGCAGTTCTGAGGGATTGCCGATTGCACCGTCCACAGCGTTAGATGCGTTGCCGACGGTTTCTTCTACTTTGGCGGCTGCCTTGTCGATTGCTTTCAGCGCTTTGCCGAGAAAGCCCTGTGCCTGTGCGGCGGGCGCGAAGATAGTCATCGCAACCAATGCCGCTGTCATTGAAACATTTTTTACTTTTCTCATAAAACTGATATTATAAAATTTAACAATAAAAAAATTTTTCTTTATGCACGAAAAACCTGTCAGGTCTTCGAGACCTGACAGGTTTAATATACGGTTTAAGACGCGCGTACTTGCGCTTAATGCGTTAATTACCAGCGTTTTCGGGGGGTGGGGGGGGTAAAAGTCAAAAATTTCGCGAAAGTGCAACACGCGGGCTTTAAAACGCCAAATAGAGGCATTTTAAAGGCGGGGTATAACCCTACGAAAACTGTTATGTAAAATAATGTTGACATTTTAGTTATTTTTTAAACACCTATTTGGTACAGAAATTCCGGCGCATAATCGGCGCCATTTTCCCATTCAACAGTCCAGTCGGAAACCGAGAAACGTTTGAATTTATTTATATCTTTCAAAGGTTCAAACACTTCGCCATAAAGTTGGTTTGTCAAATCAACCGTTTTTCGGATGTCATCGCTAAATAAGACGGAAATTCGGTATCCGTCAAGATATTTTGCGTCTTTTACCCACATTAAATCTTCCATAACTTGCTTATTTTAATGGTTCTATCTTCAATAAATGTTGCCTGTTTTCCATACGCGACCAGTTTTCCAAAAGTTCGTTGCGATACAAATCAAGCCATTCATACACAAGGTTTAATGCCCGTCGCGGCAACGACCCTTTAATAATGCCATCGCGAATCGTAATCTGCGCCCTGTAATCGCCGTATCTGACGTGAAAATGCGGCGGATTATGGTCATCAAACTGCATAGAAATTATAATTCCGTAAAAACTTGATACTTCAGGCATAATATTTTTTTGATGGTGCAAAGATAGTGATTTTTTTTCAAAACCACACAAGCTCACAAAAAAAATCCGAAAAATTGCACCGTCCTCAGCGTTTCTCATAAAACTGAAATTATCCGTAACATCACTTTGGAAGTGATGACTATCTGTGGAAATAAGAAAATTATTTCGTACCTTTGCAGCAATGATTTAACAATGTAACAAATATGAATCGCATCAAAGAAATTTTCGGACTGCTCAAAAGCAAACTCAACAAGTATTGGATTGCTGCTATCGTCGCTGTGTTTTTTACTTTTATTGTGGGCGAAAGCAATATCTTTAAACGTATTGAATATAACCGCCAACACTCGCGTTTGCTGAAAGAAATCAGACGTGTCAATCAGGAAAAAGCTAACAATCAACACGAATTAGACGCTTTGCAGAGCGACAACGAAATGTTGGAACGCTTGGCTCGCGAACGCTACCAAATGCTGAAAGAAGACGAGGAACTATTTCTGATTCAAGACAAATAATCGAATATGAAAATCACTTATTTGACCGGATTTTTCGGAATCGTGTTGCTTGTTTCGGCGATGTTGTACCTCACCACTTGGTCGTGGATACCGTTTGTGTATGCAGGCGCAGCGATTGGGCTGGCAGCAGTGTTGTTGTGTTCGCCCTACAAAGGCGATAATTTTCGTCTGAAACGCTTGAACATTCAGCGGGCAATCGCGGCGCTGATGTTTCCCGTTTCGGCGTGGCTGATGTATAAAAGATTGAACGAATGGTTTGTATGCCTGTTAGTAGCGTCGCTGTTGTGGCTCTATGTTGTTTTTATCAGCGATTACGAAGGAAAAAAATCGAAAAATGGAAGTGATCAGCAGTCTGCAAAATAGCCGTATCAAAAACATCCTGAAACTTATCGCCAAAACGCGAGAACGCCGAGAACAGGGCTTGTTTGTCATCGAAGGAGCACGAGAAATCGGGCTAGCGCTATCGGGGCAATATGCGCCGGAGTCGGTATTTGTCTGTCCGGCTCTGTTTGCCAAGAGCAATTATCCCGAATTGCTGTCGAAACTACCGCCCACGGTGCAGCCCACAGAAGTCAGCGAGGCTGTGTTCGGTAAATTAGCCTATCGCGAGGGTTCCGATGGCGTCTTGGCATTAGCCCGCCCCAAATCGCACCGTTTGCAAGACCTTCAACTGTCGGCAAAAGCTTTTATCATCGTGTTGGAGACCGTAGAAAAGCCCGGAAATCTTGGCGCGATCCTGCGTACTGCCGATGCGGCTCATGCGGACGCCGTGATTGTGTGCGATCCTTCGACCGATATTTACAATCCGAATGTGGTGCGTTCAAGTGTCGGTTGCCTGTTTACCGTTCAAGTGGCGACGGCGAGCAATGCCGAAACACTTGCCTTTCTGCACGACAGGCAGATTCGGAGTTTCGCCGCCGAACTGCAAGCCACGAAAAGCTGCTATCAAGCCGATTTCACGCAGGCGTCTGCCATCATTATGGGGACGGAATCCGACGGATTGACCGATTTTTGGCTGAAAAACGCCGATGAGCGAATCATCATCCCGATGCGTGGGACGGTTGATTCGCTCAACGTTTCTGTTTCGACTGCAATATTGACCTTTGAAGCGATGCGCCAACGTGGTCTTACCACTTTACAAAATTGAATTGCGCACCCCCTAATTCGAGCGTCATGTGTTTGGCGTTCAAGGTTTTAATGTCGAAAGTTACCGTATCGCACGGGCAAATATTCGACCAAGCATAATGATATCTCATGAGATCATTCACGCACAAATTATACTCCGCTGATTTGTCCATACTGATTTTCACCTGCTTGTCGCCGTCGGGATAATCCAAATAGCCGTAGCTCAACACCGTCGTATTTTCCAATTCGGGGCAAAAATTTAAGACCGTATAGCCAAATACCGCTTTGTGGAAGGAAAAAAATACCGTATCGACCTTGCTCGTGGCGCCATTATTGACGACATCGGTCAATTTCCACATCCCGTAAAGTTTCGGATTTTCGGTATCCGTACAGGCAAAAGCGCCCCCGAACAGGCACAACAGGACAAGAACTTTTTGCATCGCTTTATTGCATTAAATATTTGATAATAGACTTGCCTGTTTGTTCCGACGAGACCTGTATGAGATAAACATCTTTGGGCAAAACGACCGTCGTTTCCTTGTGAACATCGCGGCTGAACAGTTTTTTGCCTGCCACATCGCTGATTTCCACATGGGCGTTGGCGATATGATTCAGACGGATATGCAGATTTTCATTCTTGTTGCTTGCCGCAAAAACCGGCGATACGGCGGGCAAAGCGCTTATCCCGTTATCCGCGGAAAAATGGATGGTGAAAGGCGTTTCTTTGCCGTTGGAATCGGCTATCACTAATTGCGCACCTTCTACGATATAGTAAGCCGCACTTTCGACATGGTGCATTTCGTTGCCCGAAAAAGTGATCCGGCTCAAAAAATCTTCTATCGGAATAATGTTTTCCGAATAGGGAACGGTGATGGTCGAATCCGTAAAATTGATGGTATAAACCGAAGATGCGATCATCCAACCATTGATTTGAATCTCGTAAATAGACGGATAAGCGGTGCTGATCGTCGCTCCGGTAACGTCTATTTTGACAAATCGCGCCGTAACATCCGGCAAGGTATCGCTGATGTAGCCCGATTGCGTATTGTCGGAATGATCAATGATTGTTGTGAAATCCGCAAGTCCGTTTTTGCGTGTCTGCACCGTATATTTGTAAGCTCGCGGCGTGGCGGCATTGTCATACCACTGCACGGCTACTTTGTTAATAATATAATCTTTCCCCAGATTCACATAGATATAGTTGGCATTGCCATTGGGTGCCGCCCAGCGCGTTGTAGCGTCGCCATCGACCGCATTTGCCGCCGGATTAGCAGTTTCGCTTCCGCTGGAAGTAACTGCTTTTTTATAGGCAATGTGTTGCATAATAAATTCATAGACCACGACCGTAACGCCGTCTTCTGCCGTTACAATCAGTTTCATCCCCGGATTGACGGCGCCGGAAGTAATCGGCGTAACGCCATCCGCATCCACCAAAACCAAGGTAGCGCCGGATGCCGCCGTGATTGCCTGTTGCACATTTTCGGCTTGCAGCGGTGTACCTATGCCTATCGTTTTATTGACGTTATCTACCAGCATGCTTGTTGAAGTCAAATCGGTCGAGGACGATGGTGTTCTGTACCATTTGACCGTATCGGAATAGATGACGCCTGCGCGAACGCCTTTGGCAATCACCACATTGGCGCCGTTTTCATTCAGTCCTTTTTGGGGCAAAGCGATATTTGTCCATTCCAACAATCCGCAATTTGCCGCCGTGCGAGACAGGCTGCCCTGCGACACATTGTTGACAAACAGTTCGACCGATTCGCAGTTGGTATAAACCTTGACCGGCGTAGTAGCGGTTTCACGATTGACGAAACGCCGACTGGCGATATAAATGGTCGGCTCGTTGCTCCAATTGGCTTTATAGGCATAGAAGCTGTCTTTTTTTGTTTTGCGGTCGTGTGTTACCAAGCCTTTGTCGTTGATACCGGGTTGTTCGCCTTCGGCGCGGCTGTCGGATGCAAAATCGAACATATTCCAGACGAAAGTACCCCAAATCCACGAGCGGGTAGCTAAATCTTTGATTGCCATTTCGTGGATTTTATTTTGATATTCTTCCGGATGCCAAGGCTGTTGATGTCCGTAAGGGGCGCTCGGCACAGTGGTTCCGGACAGCGTAACGATTTCGTGTTGCGCGGGGTTGCCGCCTGCGCCGTATTCGGAAATGCCGATGGGCAGCTGCACGCCGTTCAAGACGTATTTACTGCGCTCGCCGTCGATGTAAGCGCCAAACGTTCCGCTCTGATACCATCCCGGATAACGATTTTGACCATACAAATCAGTGCGCCAACCGGGGCGTTCCGTACCTGCTTGCGCTTGGGTAGTCAGTCGTCCGGTCGGGTCTTCCGATTTGACCAAGGCGTGCAGTCCGGGAATGATTTGCGACATTTGCGCATCATAAGAACTGGTGCTGACTTCGTTTTGCAAGCCCCACATCATAATCGACGGACGATTATAGCGCTGTCTGATCATTTCTATCAGTTGCAAACGGGTGGTTTGCATAAATTGTGCGGTGTCGGTGCCAAACTTATCGACAAATGGAATTTCCACCCATATCACAATGCCGTATTTGTCGAACAATTCGTGAAAATACGGATCTTGCGGATAATGCGCCAAACGCACTGCATTGGCTCCGATTTCGTAAATCATTCCGAAATCCACATTGTGTTCGTGTTCCGAAATCGCGTAGCCCATATCTTTCCAGTCCTGATGACGATTGACGCCGCGTAATGGATAGAGGCGTCCGTTCAGATAAAAACCTGTATTGTCGGCGCTGAAATAGCGGAACCCTACATAATCGGACACGGAATCAATCACAGTGCCGCCTTCCGCGACGGTGAAATCGACCAAATAACGGTAGGGATCGGTCAATCCGTCCCACAAATGCGGATTGGTTACGGTTAGGGTTTGTTTAAATTCGTAACTGCCGCCTGCCGGAATCGTGATGGCGTTGGATTGTAAGGTCTGTATCGTGCCACCCGGCGCCATTGTCGTTACATCAAACAGCGGTTGCGGCACTTCGGCGATAGCGTCGAAAGTATCCGGGTTTTTCAATACTGCCTGCAAATCGACCGTTTTGGCTGCCGTCGATTGATTGACTACTTTCGCTCTGATTTCCAATTTTGCCGACGATGCGGATACTTCCGAAGTCGTCAGATATAAGCCGGTGGAGGCATAGTCGTTCAGATCGACATGCACAGGGTCAGCCACTACTAAAAATATTTTACGATAGATGCCGCCGATCACCGAGAAATCTCCCGAAAGCGGCGCTATATCGCCGATAGCTTGGTTATTCACTTTGATGGCGACCACATTATTACCGGTCGTTAGTTGGTCGGTGATATCGAAACGGAAGGCATTGTAACCACCTTTGTGCGTTCCGAGCAGTACGCCATTCACATAACAATCGGCTTGCAGACTTGCTGCCAAAACCTCCAAATACACCCGTTTACCTGCGAATGAGGCATCCCACGCAATCGTTTTGCGGTACCATCCGATCGTGCGGGCATAATTGCCGCCGCCGTCCTGCGCGTCGGTCGCATTCCATGTATGTGGAATATTGACCGTCTCCCACGAACTGTCGTCGTAAGCTGCGGCAGAAGGGCTTGCTGAGGTGTTTTTCTGAAATTTCCAGCCGTTACCGATATTCGTTTTAACACGATTTTCCGCCAGAACCGACATTTGCATCACAAGGCACAAAAGAATTGCGCCTGCTACTTGTTTTATTAATCTCATAATCTTAACGTATTAAATTTGATTTTGTTCGGCAAAGGTAGTATAAATTTTTCAATAAAAAAAGGGGCTATCTTTGCGAGACAGCCTCTTTCTGTAAATTGATGCGCTACGCAGCGCCTTGATGATTAAAATTAAAAGATATAAGCAAAACCCACCAAAAGGTTACCCGTAGTGAACAGGTTAGAATTTGCGCCGAAATTAAATGAGGCAGAGGTGGCGTCTGTCAGTCCGTTGGAGGTCGTGCTGAAACCCAAACGCAAGAAACTCAATTCTGTCGTCAGCAAGACATGGTCGGTCAGGCTGTAAGTAACCATCGGCAACACTCCAACGGCAACAGTAGTGTTGTCAGTTGTCAAGGTAGAGCCTGCTTTTACTTTATTGCCACCCATGCTAATCAAGGCTTTGCCCAACAGTTTGAATTTGCCCAATTCAGCAACGGCATAACGTGCATAAGGCGCAAAAGACCAAGCAGAAGTACTGGACACGCCATTATTGTCGCTGCCGGTCAATGAAAGCACGCCCCCCACGTCAAATTTGTCGGACAGGGAATAACCCACTTCGGGCGCCAAAGTGAAACTTGAAGTAGTGGTTTCGACAGAACCGTTTTTTGTGGCAGAAGTGGTGAGACCCAACGAACCACCCACATACAACTGCGCATTGGCAGCAATAGACGCCAATGCCAAACTGCAAATAAAAAATACTTTTTTCATTTAAACTAATTTTTACGTTATGTTTCCTTGTTATCTTAACATTGAAAATCTCGGAAACGTTAAAGATTTTCGGCTGCAAAAGTAGTGCTTTGTCGGAAAATTGCCAAATAAATCGGCGGCAAATTGTGTTAAATCTCAAAAAATTAACATTTAGGCGAGAAAATAATGAAAACACTCCTCAATAACTGAAATACTGCGCCGCTACGTGGTTATTAGTAATGTAGCGTATCAAAAAAATATCAGGCAGATATATCTTGAAACATTTGATGAATCCGTTTTTTCATTCGATTCACTAACTCGTCGCCGGTAATTGCTCTCTGCAAATCCCGCTCAAACGAATTTTCTTTTGAAACATCATTCCTCCCATTCCGCCTCCTATTGGCGGCATTGCGGGTGCGGGGTGTTCTTCTTTCTTCATTTAACGCTTCAATTAGTTTTTGAAAATTTTTTATCTGTTCAATTTTTAGAGTTTTATTTCCGTTGTTCATATTTTTAAAATTTCACCATACTGTTAAATAATTACTTATTATTTTTTGAATATATACATTCTTTTGATTATCAATATCATAAATAATATACCACGTTGTGCGCGGATTGCGTTTGTAAGCAAAAACATATCTTCCGAAATTCAAATGCGTTTCGTACAGCGCAAGCGAATGATAACTGATTGAATCCAATACACCGCATACAGCGCGAATATCACTTACATACACGTGTGCGTGTTCATACGTCAGCGGATGTTTGTCCCAAGTTATCAGACCGTATAAAATGTCTTCCAAATCCTGCCGAGATTGCTCACTGTAAAAAACCATTCGCAACAAGTTTATTTTTCAGTCCAACCAAAACACGCCGTTCAAACTCGTCGCCCGTCATATAGCCTTCCGGAATGCCATTTACAAACTTCGGAGACTGAAACTCCTTTCGAGTTATTTCAATGTCTTCATCTAATAATAGAGTTTCCATTTTTTTTGTTTTTAATATTCACAAAGGTAAGAAGTTTTTTTGAAACGGCAAAATTTCCTGTTTAAAAAAGCGACTCCCTCTCAAAGAAAGCCGCTTTTTACATCATTCCTCCCATACCGCCTCCCATTGGCGGCATTGCGGGTACGGGGTGTTCTTCTTTTTTCTCGCTGATGACGAAAAAAAATCATTTGAAAATTTTCATTTTTTGGGTGGAGAGCATCCCGCAGGCTGCCAAAATATCTTCGCCGCGAGAGGCGCGAATGGTGCAGGTGATTCCCTGACTGTTCAGATAGTCGCGAAAAGCTTCCATTTCCGAAAAATCCGATGCCGGCAGGTCAATATGCGGGATAGCGTGGTAGCGAATCAGATTGACGCGACACGGCAGTCCTTTCAGCAGGCGTGCCAGCGCTATGGCGTGTTGCAAATCGCTGTTAAGTCCGCCGAAAGCGATGTATTCGAACGAGACGCGCCGCTGATGCAAAAAATCGTATCGGCGAATCAAATCTATGACGGTGGCGGCGGGATACAGCTTTTCGATTGGCATCCAAGCCCGACGCTCGGTGCTGTATGGCGAATGAAGGCTGACTGCCAAATGCACTTTGCTTGTTTCCAAAAAGTTTTGCAAGGCAGGCAAAAGTCCGATAGTCGAAAGCGTGATGCGCTTCGGACTCCACGCCAAACCGTCATCCGACGTCAAAATTTCCAATGCTTTGAAGACTTCGGTCGGATTGTCTAACGGCTCGCCCATTCCCATAAAAACGACATTGGTCAGGGCGTCGCTTTCGGGGATGGAAAAAATTTGATTCAGTATTTCGCCTGCGGTCAGTTGTCCGGCGAATCCCTGTTTGCCCGTCATACAGAACAGACAGTTCATTTTACAGCCGATTTGCGACGACACACAGAGCGTTGCGCGGTCTTTGTCGGGGATATAGACGGATTCGATGAAACGTCCTTCGCCGACCTGAAACAAATATTTTACTGTTCCGTCGGCAGAGCGTTGTTGTCCGGCGACGGGGCTGCGTCCGATGTGGTGATGACTTTGCAGCAGTTGCCGATGTTTCAGCGAGATATTCGTCATTTCGTCAAAGGAAACGGCTTTTTTGCGATAGAGCCATTCCGACAACTGTTTTGCCGTATAAGCAGGCATATTCAGCGTTTTGACTATCTCGCGCAATTCGTCTGTTGTTTTTCCCAATAAGTCCATCGGCATTATTTTTTACATAGACGGACTCAACTATATTTTAGAAAAATCGCAGGAAATTGTTGGTGATTTTCGCGTTTTCGCGCAGCAGTTCCGAATTTTGCGTCAGCTGATAGTTGCGATACATATTTTGTGTTTGCAACTGTTCTTTTTGCGTTTGTGCGTTGTACTGCGATTCGTTGATATTGAGCAATGTAACATAAGCGACATAGACGCGATTTTTTCCGGCGTAGGGTCCGGCGATCTGATTGGGCTTGGTGGTTTCATTCGGCAGTTCCGCATTCAAAATCGGTTCCATCCCGATGCCCGAAATGCTGTTGGTGGCAAAATTCATAAACTTCACCGATTGCGGTGTTGCGTTCATTGCTTGTGCATATTCATCCAAAGTCGTGAAATTTTTTGCTTTCAGATCTTCGACCAATTTGGCGCCTTTCTTTTCGTTGAGCAATTCGTATTTCAACATATCCGAAACGGACGCCAAGGAGCGGTAGCCTTCTTTCAGATGGTCTTCGACGGCTGCCACGACAAAATATTCCGAATTTTGACATTCGTAGATATCCGATATGCTGCCTTTTTTGTTATTGAATGCCCATTGAATCACTTGACGCGATCCTTGCACATTGCCCAGCGAGATTTGGTCTTTAGCGACTTCCACGTTGGTCTGGATGTTGTAACCGGCTTCGGCGGCATTGTCTTTCAGCGCATCGAGTGAGTGGTTTGCCGAAATAAACTGGCTCAATTTGTTATAGAGTTCGGTCTTGGTGTCCTGACCGGGCATCACGCGCACTTGAATATCGGCTAATTTGTATTTTTTGACCGGCGCGGTTTTTTCGGTAACTTCTACCAGGAACGATCCTGTATTGGATTTTGCGAGGAAAATCTGATTTAGCGGTGCAGAGAAGACTGCATCTTTGAATTTAGCGTCCACTTGCGACGATAATTGTGTTTCCGTAACCCAGCCCATTTTTCCGTCGGTCTGACCGTTGGTAGCGCTTTTTGCCATATCTGCGAAGGCGGTTCCGGTTTTGACGACGTTGATCAAACTGTCGGTCAGGTGCGTGAATTGCGCTTCGTCGTAAGCGACCGGCAAGGCTAATATGTTCAGATTGACCGAGTCGGGAGCCGTTTTTTCGCTTTCATATTTATAAAGGTGATAGACGCCATCGACCAAAACAGGACCTTCTATTGCGCCGATGCTATTGGCGGTCAAAAACTGTTGCGCGGATTCGTCAAACGAGGCGTAGGCGGCATAAGCGTCCACATAAGAGCGGTCGGAATTGTTTTGCACGAGTTCGGCGACGCTCTCGGTTGTTGTCAGCTGGTCTTTGACGTTGAGCAGTTTGGTTTCCACCGTTTGAAAATCTTGCTGACTTGGCAAGATATTGACTGCGATATAATCAATGACTTGCGCTTCTGTTTGTTTGAACTGTTCTTTGCGCTCGTTGTAGCGGCGTTGGATTTCTGCTTCGGAAACGCTGACGGCGTCGTCGGGGATAACGCTGACGGATTGCGCCACATAGTCGAAATCGACCGATACGCGCGTGTTGTTGAATGCTGCTCTTGCTTCCAAATCATTGACAAGGATTGCCGAAGTCAGCAGGGAGGCGAATTTGCGGCTCAAGCGTTCTTCTTTGATTTGTTTGGACAGCATTTGCCACGATTTTTTCATCTGTTCCAATTGCGCCTGATATTCTTCGGGATATTCCGAGCCGTCGCTTTCGATGAACTGCAAAAATTGCATCAGCGCTTGATGATTGAATCCGCCTGTCTGTTGGTCGCGAAAATCGGGGATTTGCAATAACACCGGCGAGATATTTCTGCCGAGGATCAAATCCTGAAATTCTTCTTTGCTGACCGTCAGTCCGAGTTTTTCGGTTTCTTCGGCGAAGAGCAATTCATCAATGTAAGCATTTAATACCATCTGACGAATCTGATTTTGTTCGTCTTCGTTGAACGACTGACCGTTTTGTTTCAGCTGTTCGGTGCGTTCTTCAACCCTTGCTATAAATTCCGGATAATTCACTGTTTCACCATTGACGGTTAGAATTTTTTCCTGATTACGCTGGAAAAAACTGGAGCTGGACTGTAAAAAGTCCCCGATGATGAACGCCAATAATGCAAAACCTATCACGATCAATAAGAAGGCTGCTTTACTTCTGATTCTTTCTAATGTTGCCATTTGTTTTTGTGTTTTATGTCTGTTTATTCAAATTTCGCCCGCGAAGGTACGAATATTTAGCCGAATATACAATATTTATGAATTAATTTTGTTGAAAGTTTGTCGTATCCGGCTTTTCTTCCGTCCAAATATCTGCTTTATGTTTGTAAAAAATATACTCTGTCATGCTTTGATTTGCTCGAAATCCGCCTTGAATGATTTGCTCGTCGTCGGGGCGTTTGATGACGACCACGCTATCGGAATAGATGGCGTTCAGCGATTCGGGCGGCTCATTTTGTCGCCAAAACATTTCCGTTGTTTCAAATTCGACGCCTTGAAAGTTCTGGATTTTCACATTGCCGATCAGGTGCCACAGCGCCGGTTTTTCGTAAAAATATGCCGTATCCGATTGCACAAAGCCCACCACGTTGAACATCGTATCGAAACGTTCGACGTAAGCGCCTTCCGGAAAATACCAGTAGGGATTGGTGTCGTTGATATAGACGTCCCAAATCGGCGTCTGCATCCGATAGCGCGTAATCCCGGAATCGGAAATCAGCGAACTGATGTCTTCGCCATGAAAATCGGGCAAATCCAATGCATCGACCGCTACCGTCGAGATCCCCGTATTAGCGTCGTTACAGGCAATCATCGCCGCGCATACGAACAGAACAGCTATTACTGAAGTTTTCGTTTTCGGAACCACGATTCGTTAAAGGTATAACCCAGTGTGAATTTGAAGAAACTTTCGTTCATCGACAGTGTCTTTTGCGGCGTCAAACGCGAATATTCCATCGAAATATTGACGAAGGAGCGGCGATCTACCATCGGGATGCCGAAACCGATATAAATGCCATATTCCGAATATTTGGACAAGTTGCTGTCGATGATATAGGAATTGGCATAAGAGACGCCTGCCCGATAGCGCAACCGATCTCCGAAACTGCGGCTCAAAACATTAGGGATATATTCCACGCCGGCATTGATTTTCAGGCGGTCAGTCAGCCCGTTGTTGTCGCCGAAATCATTAAATTCGACTTCACCCCAGCGTTGGTATTGCACATCGGCGCCGAGTGTCAGACGGTTGCGGAGGTTGTAGGTCAGCCCTATCCCATACGTTTCGGGCAAGCTGCCTTTGTAATTGAAAGTTGTGTCGATAGAGGTGGTGCCGCTGGGCTTTACGTCCGTATAATCGCCGCCAAAATTGGTTTTCGGGATATAGACCAGCCCCAGTGTGAGGGATTTGGTTTTACTCAACGCCTGCGTATATTGCAAGCCGAAATCGTAAGTAAAGCCCGACGCCTGCAAGGTTTCGCTCCATGTCAGCGAATAGTCGTTGGTCTGAGCGGGCGTAAAGACGTAGCCATGAGCGACCGTTCCGAACAGATAGGACACTTTCACTCCCAGCGACAAGGGCTTCACGATGCGGTAGGAGAGCGAAGATGAAATCTTGTTCAAGCCACCTGTCCCGCTGTAAGTTTCGTAACCCGTAACCGTTTCTTCGTCCTGAACGACTTTTGCGTCTTGTCCGTATTTGTAGCCGACGTAGGAGACAGGCTCCAAGCCGACGCCCATTCCGAGACCTCTGAGCAGCGGAAACTGGATCGCGAGATAATCCAGTCCGGCAGTTGTTTTCGATGCCGACAATGCGCCGTCTTTGTAGTTGCCGACTGTCATATTGACGCCAATATCCAGCATAAAGGTCATTGAATCGACTGCCGAATATGCCGCCGGATTCAGGGTGTTGATCATTTGCGAATTACGCACTCCATAGCCGATCCCGCCCATGCCTTTCAATGAAACGACACTGGGGTCTGCTAATTTTCCATATCCGTAGCGGGTATAGGGCGACTTGGTTTGATTTTGCGCCACAAGACTTGTCGCGCCGAGCATCAACCAAGCAAACATTACTATTCTCTTCATTTTTGATAGTTTAAAATTTCGTTTAATCCTGTGAGGACTAAATTTTCGGCGACAAAGGTAGTATTTTTTAGCTTGTTGACAAAATATTCTGCGTATCCTCCTGTTAATAAACTCAAAACATTGGCATTTTTTTGATATTCTTCGATATAGGAATCCAATTCGCGGGCAATTCCGTGTATCACTCCTGCTCGAATAGCGCTTTCCGTATCGCTACCCAAAGGCGGGAAGTCGCCGTTTTCAGCGACCTCCGGAAGCTTGTCGGTAAACTGATGCAGGGCTTTGAAACGCAAAGCCGGTCCGGGAGAAATATTACCGCCTTTGTACTTGCCGTCTGCCGAAACGAAATCAATGGTGATGGCGGTGCCGATGTCGATCACCAACAAATTGCGACCCGGATGCAAGCACGAGGCGCCGACGGCTGCGGCAATACGATCTACTCCCAGCGTTTCCGGCGTTTGATAGTTGATTTGCAGGGGCAAAGGTATGCGGTAATTCAACTCGTAAAAATGCGGTATCTGCGCAGATAACAATCGCAGTATATTGCAGTCGGGTGTTTTGACGGACGACAATATTCCATATTCCGGTCGATAAAGTTGCAGCAACTGCGCAAGGGCTGATTGCGTTTGCCGCGAATCGTCGGTAATGACGGTTTCGCGGCAACGATCTCTATCGAAAATGGCGGTTTTTACAGATGAATTGCCTATATCTATGACTACATTCATTTGCGTGTCAGTTTCAAGGCATAGCCGCCGCCGGGCGCCAGATGCACTTTCAACGGTTTGGCGCTGTCAAAAGTATAACTTTCTTTAACATAATCGCGGGCGGCACGGTGGGCGTTGGCGCCGTCGCGGAAGAGTTCGGCTTGCCATTCGCCGCTGCCGAGAATTGTCGACAGGTCAAGCGTTGCGTCCGTCTGTCGCCAGCCGTTGATGCCGCCGACATACCAAGTTGTTCCGCTCCGACGGGCAATGTGAATGTATTTGCCGACACTGCCGTCCAAGACCTTTGTTTCGTCCCACACGGTTGGCACGGCGGCAATGAAATCGGCGCACTCACGCTCGCGCAGGTAATTGCTCGGCGCATCGCACATCATATTGAGCGGGGATTCAAAGACGACGTATTCCGCCAACTGACGGCAGCGTGTTCCCTGACTCATCGGCTCGTTATAAACGGCGTGGTAGTTATTTTTGGTGGCATTGCGCATCGCTCCCTGCGTGTAATCCATCGAACCGGCTAACATGCGGATAAACGGAATGGTTACGTCGTATTCGACCATATCGGCTTTGGAATCCCATTTCATTTGTTCCAGACCGAACACTCCTTCGTAATTTAAGACATTGGGATAGGTGCGACTCAATCCGGTGGGTTTGTAGGCGCCGTGAAAATCGAGCATCAGGTGATATTTTGCAGCCATTTCAGCAGCACGGCGGTAGAAATCGACCATCAACTGGTCGTCTCTGTCCATAAAATCTACCTTAAAACCTTTAACGCCCATTTCGGAATAATGCTTGCAGACAGTTTCCATATCGCGGTTGAAAGCATAATAGCCTGCCCATAAAATCAAACCGATATTTTTCGATTTGGCATAAGCGCAGAGTTCCTGCAAGTCAATCGTGGGAACAACCTGCATCAGGTCGGCTTTTTTATTGACCGCCCAGCCTTCGTCCAAGATGACATATTCTACACCGATGGTTGCTGCCGCATCTATATAATATTTATAGGTATCGTTGTTGACGCCCGAACGGAAGGGAACGCCGTCAATATTCCAGTCGTTCCACCAATCCCACATCACTTTGCCCGGACGGATCCACGAAAGATCGTTCAACCGGTTGGATGAGGCGAGCAAAAAGACCAAATCGTTATCGGCTAATTGGCTGTCCTGTTGCGAAACGACGACGATGCGCCAAGGAAACTGCGCTTGTCCTGCCGCAAATTTGGCGATATACGGCTCCCGCGAGACGACCAGCTCCTGCAATTCGTTGTGTCCGCCCTGCTGCATGGTTTTCGGCACGGGAGCATAAACGGCTTGCAAAGTGTGTCCGGTTTTGGCAGGTTCGAGATACATTCCCGGATAGTTCAGCAAATCGGCTTCGGTGATACAGACTTTTTTTCCCTTGACGCCACTGACCAACAGCGGCAAAATGCCCAAACGTCCCGACTGCCAATCCGACAGCGGCGCGACGTGATAAAGACTTTCAAACGAGTTGCGGAACTGTCGCTCGTAGCTTCCGGTCGCGTTGGCGTAGGGAATATACGCCGTACTGTCGCCGATGAAATTAAATTCCGCCTGCTCGTTGGCGACGGTCAATGCCTGCGATTTGGTAGATACAAACCGATAGGCGATGCCCGCGTCGTAAGCGCGAAAAACAATGGCATAGTCGCCTTTGAATCGCAAGGACAGCTCATTGTAAGCGTCTGCGACCGTCGATTTTTTGTAAAAAGGCGCAGCGACCGTTTGGTTCACCGTCGCTCTTTTTGAACCAAGCACTTTGGCGTTTTTTCCCCAGACGGCACCGTTCTCCAAGGTGATACCAATGCGATTGTCGGCTAACATCAGGTCGCCGTCGTGGCTGACCGAATAAGAGACTGTTTCACCCACCGTAATCGTAGTTTTCAATTTACCGTCGGGCGATACCAAGTCAAATTGTGTGTGCTGTCGTGCTGTCGCCCAAAAAGACGTCAGCGTCAGCAAAGATAAAATAATTGAACGTGTCATAATGTTGATATTTGAATTTCAGTTTGCAAAGGTAATATAAAATTTTTCAAATCAGCACTTTTCGGGCTACATAATTTGCAGAATTTACAAGTTTTGTCCTCACCCCCCTGCCCCCTCTCCGTGCCGGAGAGGGGCAGGTGATGCTATCAGTTTTTACCACAAAGGCAAAGAGGGGATTCCGGCTTTCGCCGGAATGACGCGGTTTTATGGCTTGAAAAGCCAAATTTTCATAACCGCAGGGCAAAGCGTAGCGGCGACCTGCGGCAGTGTGCAAGCGCTAAACCCCTGCCCGAATGGGCAGAACAGCGATATTCCGTCCCTAACGGGACGGGCGGACACGGTGGGTGCATCTCGTTTTCTACCAACATTTTGTCCCTAACGGGACAGGTACGAGGCATTTTCAACCTCATTTCAACCTCATCACTATTAGACTGATAGCATCACTCGGAGTGATACTATCAGTGGAGCGCTAAAAAAAACCTGTCAGGTCTTCGAGACCTGACAGGTTTAGGGGATTGCGGCGCCTGTCCCGCCGTAGTGGGATAAACTCCGCAATGACGAGCGTTACTTATTTCACCAACACTTTAGAAGCAATTGAACGCTGGCTATAAATATCTTGACGGATGTAGATGCCGCCCGATACCGGACGATCTACGCGCACGCCTTGCAGTGTATAATAACGGGTAGCGATTTTTTCTCCCAAATCGATGCTCGGCGAAACTATGCCCTCTCCACCTCCTTGCGAAGGAGGTGTACCTGCGGTGAAGACAATGCGGTTACCGGCATCGTTTTTGCTATAAGTACATGCATATTGCGCTGCCTTGTCGTTCAACCAAACCCAACTGCTTTCCGTACCTCCGGAGGCTGCCATATAGGTCAGATCGAGGAACTGCCAGTCTTCTGTGGTCGAGAACGGAACGAAGCGGAAATAATTGGGTTCGGGCTGTGCTTCGGTTACAAAGTAGTAATTGTCGGCTGATTGCACATAATACAAACCTTTGCCCGTTGCATAGTTGACGATAGAATAACCGGTGGTCGGTCCGCCTACGAACTTCCAATATTGCGCTGCACTGGCGGTGTTCGTCGTTTTCTGCATCATGCGGAGGCTGTCGGATGTAACGTCCCAAGAGGTACCCGAACGGCGATAGAAGCTTATCAAATACCAATGTTCGTCGCCGTCGGTGCTGATGACGACCGGAAATTCGGCTGTAGCAGTCAAGATCACATCGACGTCTTCGGCGCCTTCAGAAGAGAGAATCAGTTTTGCTTTATAATCGCGAGATACTGTGGGAGCGAAGGTGATGACCAAGGTGCCGCCTTCGGCTGGCAAAACCGTGGCATCTACCGAGAAAGCATCTGCATCGGCGCCGCCAACAGTAACCGTGATGTCGCCTGTCAAGAGCGAACCGGTAACAGCCAACGATGCGGTGATCGTGGTTGTGATTTCGGCAAAGCCCAAATCCAAAGAGGTAGCCGCCGGCGTGATGGCTGCGGCATTGGCAGGAATAAAGGTCAGCGGGTCGCCCGAGTCTTCGGTGTAATACAAGCATACGGCGACTCTATTCTGATCGTTCAGTGCAATATAGTTAGGATAATCACTATACGGCGGCGTCAGCATGACCAGCATCCAAGTGCCGTCGGTCATTTGCGCCAATGCCAGCGTATCGCCTGTACCGGCTGCGGCAGCAACAAAGTTTTCATTATCATCATCAACATATTTGATTTCATGACCGGTTTTCGAGACTACGATCATTGTATCTTTGTTGCCGACGAATTTCCACCACTGGCTGTCGTCAGCAGGGTCGATTCTTTCTTCCTGCGTAAGAACTGCGTCTTCACCGGCGTCGGTAATCACTTTATTAAGGTTTGCCGAGCGGTTGAACTGGATATAATACCAGTATTCGGTGGTAGCGTCGTAGGTGCTGAATTTGATCGGCAATTTGATGCCTGTTCCGGTCAGCGCGATGGTTTTGCTGATGCCGTCGGCGGTAGCCACGAGGTTAGCGGTGTAAGCACGCGCTTCGTCAGGGTCGAAAGTGATATCGACGCCCGTTTCGGTAGCGGTAGCTGTAAAGGCGGCTGCATCGGATCCGGTGAACGAATAGCTGATCGTTCCCGACAGATTGAGTCCTGTTACGACGACTGATTTGGTCAGTGTGTTGTCGGTAGGCAATGAGCCGAAAGCGATCGAAGTAGCGCCGACCAACAAGTTGGTTTGCGTAGCAGGGATAAACACCAAGCGGCTGCCTGCATCGCCGGCGGTATAGTTACCGACTGCTTTGCCCGAAATATCGTTGAGATAACGTTGCGTGGTGGACATTACTCCTGCTGTACTAAATTTGCCGGCGTCATTGTTGTAAATGATCCAGTCGGTCGTGGTCGAGAAAGGCATAATGGTGAAGAAATTACCATATTCCGATTCGGTGGCAGTATAACGGTCAACCACTGATGTGGCGTCCCAAGTGGCGTCATACAGTATTTCCATATCGTTGTCTTTGCTGACAATTGAGAGTTCATCGACGGCGCCGGTGAATTTCCACAGCTGGTTGTCTGCGCCCGGTACGATGGGGGTCTGCGAGAGTTGTTGATCCAATCCTTCGCTTTGTATCACTTTGGTGCCGGTAGCGCGATAGAATTGCAGGTAATACCAGTATTCGTTGCTCGCGTCGCTGATTTGTACCGGCAAAGCGACGCCCGATCCGGTCAATGCTACCGATGCGGTCAAGTCGTCGGCGCTGAAGGTCAGCGTGGCATTATATTCTTGCGCAGCGGCAGGAGTAAATGCGATTTCCAATTCGCCGCCATTAGCGGTGAAAGCAACTGATTCGGTCAGCGTGAAAACGGATGCGTCGCCGGTGATGGTGTAAGAAACCGCCTCGCTTAATGCTACGCCCGATACCGAAACGGTTTTCTTGACGGGAACGCCGATCACGCTTCTGCCGCAGCTGATATTTTCAGCGCTGGTCTGCATGCTTTTTTCATCGGCAGGAATAAAGGTGATGCGAGCGCCATTATCAAGATAGCCGTAGAGACAAACCGTTGCACGCGCCTGGTCGTTCACATAAGCATCGTTTGAATGGTCTTGGATCACATAACCGCCATCGGAATAGGTACCCAAGTAGAAGGATGATGCCGACGAAGCGGATGCTTCGTACTTGCTATCACTGTTCACTAACCATTTTTCTCCTGTTTTGCTCACGACGGCAAAACTTTCCGCCGTGCCTTCCAATTTCCATTGCTGGGCTTCGGAGCCGGGGGCAAATTCGGATTGTGACAACAAGGCTGCAGCGCCATTGTTCTGAATCACAAGATTCCGAGAATAAAGGTTTAAGACGCGATAAAACTGGATATAATACCAGTGATCATCGCCGTCGCTACTGAATTGAGGTTGAGCTTTCATGCTCACCGATGCTGTCCATACGAGCAACAGCATCGCGATAAAAGAATAAACTTTACGCATAATTTAACTTAATTAATTAATTAAAAAATCAGGACTGTCGCAAAAGCTCGTCATTTCCGGCTTTCGCCGGAATGACGCATTTTTTGCCTTTGAGATAGCCCTGATCCACGATGAAACATAATTTTATTTTACTAACACTTTAGTCGTTTTTGTATGACGGCTATAGACGTCCTGACGAATATAGATACCACCTTGTGTCGGATTTTCAACGCGCATGCCTTGCAGGTTGTAATAACGGGTTGCGATTTTTTCGCCCCATTCTGCGCTCGGTGCGTTGATAGCTTCCTGAGAAGGAGGCGTTCCTGCGATGAAAGATACGCGATTGCCATCGTCGTTCATATTATAAATACAAGCCGACGCGCCGCTCAAATCGTTCAAATAAGCCGGATCTGTCGATGTCAAACCGGCTTCGGTCATATAAGTTTCGTTGAGGAACTGCCATTCGCCGGTGCCATAGGGAACAAAACGGTGGGCGTCGGGCTGGGTATTTTCACCGTCAGCGAAGACATAAGATTCGCTGTCGTTGAGATACAATCCCTTGCCGTTGGCATAGTTGACGAAATAATAACCGGTAGCGCCGGAGCCTGTGATTTTCCAGTACTGCGAAGCTTTGGTTTCATCTTTGACTTCTTGTGCCATAGACAAGCCGTCGGCGCTGATGCTCCAGACTCTGCTTGACGATGCGCGGCGGGTGAATTGCAACATATACCAGTGTTCTGCGCCATCGGTGCTGATCGTAATCGGCAGCAATGAGGTTGCCGTCAATGCGACTTCGATCGGTTGTGCGCCTGCCGACGTCAAGGTCAGTACTGCGGTGTAAGCCTGAGCTGCTGTCGGTTCGAAAGTAACGACAAGGTCGCCGCCTTCAGCCGGTAAGAGCGTAGCATCGACAGAGAAGGCAGCCGCGCCTGCTCCCGTAATGGCAACGCTGATGTCGCCTGTCAGTTGATAGCCGCCGACCGACAATGTATTGCTGACCGAAGTGCCAACATCTGCAAAACCTATTGAGAGTGCTGCGGTAGCCACTGTAACAGCGGGTTGATCTGCCGGAATGAAGTTGATGACGTCGCCGTCGGTATTGCCGCTCCAGCTGGTAACATAAGTATTGGCGTTGCTGTTATTGACCGAAGGATAGGACAGTCCCGAACGCAGGTTGCTCAACCACCATTTGGTCGTTGTGTTGTAGCGTTCAAATTTGAAGGAGTCGCCCGAACCTGTTGCCGAGACCACATAGCGATCTGCCGGAGAAGTGGCTTCGTAGCGCAATTCCAAGTTACCGTCTCTGTTCACGATTTTGCAGTTATCCCAAGTTCCGACAAATTTCCATTGTTGGTTGGTGGGGGCTGCTTCTCTGTCCCAAGGCTGCTGCGAGACTGCTACGTCGAGTCCTTCGGACTGAATGACGATATCCGCACCATAAGTCAGGATTTGTTTTTCAAACTGCATGAAATACCAGTGTTCTTCGCTGCCGTTGCTGAACTGTACATTCAGCGGCAGACCGGTGCCGGTCAGTTTCACGGTTTGCGTATAGCTGTCGGCTGTGATGGTGATCGTGCCTTCGTAGTCGGCGGCTGCCGTCGGTGTGAAGGACACTGTCAGCGCACCGCCGATAGCGGTCAGAGGCGTTGTGGCTGTTGCCGTAAATCCTGCGCCGGAGATCGAATAGCTGACGGCTGATGTAACGCCAATCGCTGCGATATTGATCGTTTTGGAGATAGTGGCTCCTACCGGGCTGCCACCCAAGCCGATGCTGTCGGCGCCGACATAGAGACCGTCCTGATCAGCAGGGATGAAGGTCAAAGGATTGCCTGCATTGTTGGTTGTGTAGCTGCCTACTGCCGTGCCGCTCTTGTCGTTCACATAGCGACGGGTGGGCGAGCCTTCGGGGTCGGTGGCGTAGTAGTAGCCGATAAACTGGTTGAAGAGTTGCCATTGCACGGAATCGCTGTAGATGACAAACTTAAACTCGTCGCCGTCGCCGTTAGCTACATATTTGTCCACCGGCGAGCCGTCGATAACGCTGGCGTCGTAAGCCCATTCCTGGTCAACGCCGCGATTGACGATTTTATAGCTGTCCCACGAGCCGACAATCTTCCATTGTTGTTCGATCTTCCCCGGAACGAAGGGCGATTGTGTCAGGTATTCGTCTTCGCCTTCCGCCTGAATCACAGTGTTGGCGGCTGCCTGACGTGCAAACTGGATATAGTACCAGTATTCGTTGGCGCCGCTGCTGATCTGGAAGGGGAAGTCGAAATCGGCGTCGCCCGACAGGTTCACATTCACCGGATCGGCGTCTAAGCTGACCAATGCCATGATTGCCGAATACTTGCGTTTTTCGGTCGGAGAAAAAGTAATTTCCACGTCTCCGCCTGCTGACGATACCCAAGAGGTCGAAACGCTGAATGCATCTTTGTCTGCGCCGCCCAGCACAATATTGACCTGATCTTTCAGCTTCAAGCCCTGAATTTTCACCGTCTTGGTCGAGCTTTCATCTTTCAGCGTGTAGCCGAAATCGACGTCTGCCGGAGGCACAATCACCGCAGGAATTTCGCCGCGATAGACGGTAACTTCCGTGTCGTAATTCGAGCCTGCGCACACACCCCAGACTTTCTCTATCTGACCATTGATAGAGGAAGACCAATACCACGATCCGCCTTCATAAGTGGTGAATCGCCGGATGCCATTGACCGTACAGGCGACGGTAATATCGCTGGCTGCATCGTTGTAGATGTCGAATACAAACAGCGTACCGTTCAACGTGTCGATCGGAATTTCTTGATCGCTCCAAAAACCGGTTCCGTTAGCAAGCAGCAAACGTCCGACTTGACCGGTATAATAATCTCCCGGAAAGCCTTCGACATACTGACGCGCCGGACGCAGATAGAAGGTGAAAGGATAGTCGCGACTCCATGGCGACTGTTGTTTGCCATCTACCGTAATAAACGCATTGGTTGCCGAGTTAAATTCGGGGATAGTGTCGCTGGTTCCAATGCGAGTAATCGCCTGAAAGAGCCGCGATCCCCAATATCCTGCCGGTTTTCCTTTGTAGTTGATTTCGGCATGGATCGACCATACTTCCGAAATCAATAAAGGCGTAGCCACTCCGTTGCCGTCCGTAAAGTACTCCGTAGAGCCGAGGACGTAAGCTTCCGGTTGCCCGCTCGCTTGCAATACATATTCGTACTGGTCTTGCGAGCGCACTCCTGTTATCATCAAGAAAGACAATAACAGTCCACAAATTAAAGAATAAACTTTTTTCATTTTTTAAATCAAATTTTAAGAACAACTTATTTTAATAAACACTCATTTCATTGATTCTTGTATGTACGGAGCCATCGCCCCATCCGCTGTTGATTTTCAGGCGGATATATTGTCCGACGGCAGGCTGCTGCAACTGTATGCTTGGGCTTGCCGAGTTGGGCGAGTCGCCTTGCCAGACGATCGTCCAGTTGGCGTCGTCGGTGGCGTTGGCGTTGGTTCCGGTCTGTGCGCCGGAAAAGCTGTCGCTCACGCCGATCGAGATATTTTTCATATAGCGATTTTCGCCGCCGCTGAGGGTAAAGACCACGCCGTTGATGGTTTCCTGCTGCGCCATATCGAAGACCAGCACATGCGGATAGCTCGACGTGCCGCTATACCAAGCCGAATGCCAGTAGGTAGCGGTATTGTCGTCGATGATGGTTGCGGCGCGTCCGTTGACAGCGCCTTCGCCGGAAGTTTCCTGCGAGGAATAGTATTTCAATGTCCATGCGCTTTTGTCTTTGGTGGAATAGGTCTGATTGCGGAGCGCCTTTTCGACTTCCATAGCCGAATCGACGCGATGGATGAAGGGCTGCAAATCGAGGTCGCGCAGGTCGGCGAAGTTGTCGATGGTTTGCAGCGGCACGGTATAGGCTGTTCCTTTTTTGGTATTGCCATAGCCGCCGGACAGCATATAGAACTTATCGGTATGTCCTGTGTCGGACGAGACGCCGTGTTCGTAGTCGATGCGTTGTCCTGCATCGCCATCGGTATTGGTGCCGGTGCATTTATTGAAATGTATCCATTTTTTGAGGCTGGTATGCCATCCCCAAGTATTGTAGTAATAGCCTTTACGGACAAGGTTGCCGTTAGACCATCCGAAGTTTTCGATAAACGAGCCGGTCGGACCCTGCAAGGCGGAGACGAAAGGACGTCGCCACGAGGCGATATAGCGCCAGCCTTTGATTGAGTCGGGGACATCGGTCAGCGTGGCGTCGTTGGGGTCGTAGGCGCAATACCAAGCCGAGAGGATCACGGTTGGTTTCTGTTTGGATGCGCAGATGGTGCAGGTGTCGGTGTCGCGTCTGACATTGAACAGGAAACGCACGGGGTAGCCTTCGCGCCAAGTTTTCGCGTGGGCGAAATAAGACTGTCCGCCGGTGCCTTCGTTGCCGAAACCGTTAGACGTGATGTAGGGCGCTTTATCGACGAGGGACACCAAGCTGTCGGGGGGCGGGGTGCGTCCTGCCGCATTGTAGGCGTCCACGTCGATCTGATCCCAGACCGAGAAAAGGATCCGGCGTTCCGTATTGGTATTGTTTTGCAGACCGAGATAGCCGCCGGAGAATCCGATAGATTCCCAATAGGTATAAATTGGGGAGACATCCGTCGAAGGCACCAAGACTTCCTGATAGAACCATTCGTAGCTGTTGCCGTTGCCTGCCGATGCGTCGGCGGTCGTATAGTGCAGATGCACCGAAGGCGACGAGAGGTAGTCGGTGGTGTGGGGATCGGTGTTGATCACCCGTTGCGGGGTGCTGTAGCCGGTGAGCAACAGGTCGTAGATAGTGATGGATCCGTTGGTGGTTTTCGATTCGAGTTCGTAGCGGAAATAGCCTGTTTTCGGAATATCGACCGCCATAACGTTCAGGGTATCGCGGGATCCTCGTCCGGTGTAAGAAAATTCGGTTTGCAGTGTGTCTAACGCCCAAGCGGCATCGGTGGAGGTGCAGGTGAGTTTGAAGTCGCGTGTCTGATTGCTGGACAGCGTCAGCACAAAGCCGAAATCATAGACGCCGGCTTGCTGCCAGATATACCACACCATTTTGCGGTTGGCATTGCTCCAGCTCGAGAGGTTACCGTTTTGGCTGTTCGACAGTCCGGCGCCGCTCGAAACATAAGGATGGACATAGCCGCGACCGCCGTTCAGTTTGTAGGTCGAGCCTGCCCATTTCTGATAAAAATTCACTTGCAGGGTATCCGAATAGTAGGTTTGCGGACAATCGGCGTCCTGCACTTCCATGCGGTAGTAATAGGGTTTGTCGGGTTTCCAGCGGAGGACGGTTTTGCCGGTTCCTGCGGCGATGGTACTCCACGCGGTCAGGTTCGGGGAGCGTTTCCACGAGATAGCGTCGGTGGGTTTTTGGGTATAGTTGCCGATATTCAGAATCAGCGAATCGCCGCTGCGGATCGAGAGGACCGGTATTTGCGCCGACAGCGTTTGCAGCATTGCTACTACGCCGATCATCAAAGCGATAAATAGGGTAGAAATTGTTTTCATAACTTATTTTTTAATGACTTTATACACCCTTTTGTGGGCGTCGATGACTTGCACAAAATAGACGCCGGCGGGGCAGGCAGACAGCGAGATCCGGCAGCGGTCGGTGTCGGATCGGATGCGGTTTTCCTGCACTAAACGGCATTGGCTGTCCAAGAGCAACACGACGGATTCCTGTCCTTCGACGCCGGTCAGCGGGACGTTCAGGAAGTCGTTTGCCGGATTGGGATAGACGCGCTCTTGCAGCGGAATAGCGTTCAGAGCGGTGGGTTCACCGACATTGATTGTAATATCGGGATTGCAATCGTCGGCTGTTTTTGTCAGTTGTAATTCATAATAGACTGTTTTCGATACATCATTGGGATCAGACTGAGCAAGTGCGGTCTGCGCCGAAACGCAAACTGCACTCATCAATCCTAAATAAAATAGTTTATTCATACTCAGAATTTATTCACTTAAACACATTATTACTATTTTTCATTTTCGATTCAGCGGCAGGTACCAGTTGTTGCGGTTCAGCAATTTCTGATACAAAGCCTCATCCCTGTTGGGATAGTTTTGTTTTCGCGCTACACGGTCGGCTAAAAAGTCTTCGCCGTAGTAGTTGGCAAAACGCATCAGATCTTGGAAGCGGTTGCCTTCAAAGGCGGTTTCTAATCCAAGTTCCTGCAAGATCATTTCATCGACATAACGTATTGCGGCGTCCTTGTTTTCTATGCTCCGCAATTCTTCCGGAATGATGTAGGTGGTGTCGGCTTCAGAGGCGCCGCAACCGCGTCCGTGAACGCCGATGCGTGTGTCGTCCGAAGAATACAGGGTTTCCGAGAAGGTGAAGAAATACGGGATGTTTTTCTGATACTGTATTTCTGTCGTTGTGTCGTCGATTTGCACTTCCACATCGTGGTAGATTTCCCAAGCCGAGATCATGGAGGTCGGCGTCGGGGTCGAGCCTATCATCACCGTATAGGTCGAGTCTATTTGCGAAGGATTCAGAATGCCGTATTTCAAGATCGAGAAAGCAGCCGACGGATAGCCTGCGTGGTTGAGCGCTTCGGCATAATGCATAAAGATGGTCGGCAAACGATAGAGATAGGCGCCGGTTAAATTCGGTATGCCATATTTCAAAATGATGGGAATAGAATCAATCGCTTCGGTAGATTTATACTTGGCATAAGAGTAAGTTACCTCTCCGACAGAAAACAGCGTAACACCGTTGGAAGCAGTATTTATTCCACGCATGTCTCCTGTGGTGTAGATATATTTGGGCAAGCCGGTATTTTCATCCGCATCTTTATAATTATAAGACTGACGGGCAAACATATCTATCGCGCCTTCGGAAGGCGTCAGCATCCAAGTACAACCGGATTGGAGTGATGAAGGATAGCTCATCATCGGCAATTTGGCAATCACTTCTTCCAAGTTCGATACAATCACAAAAGTCTGAACATCACCATTATTGCTGGACGCGGACGAACTTTGAAATTCCGAATTATCCCACCTCAGATATCTCGACGTCAAAGAAGCATAGCTTGGATGTGTGTCGATATAGTCTTTGTAGAGTTCCATTGCCGGCACATAGTTGCCCGTCCAAAGGTTGAGATCTGCCAAGAGCAATTGCGCTTTGATAAAATAATGGTCATCCATCGGATAACCCGAATTGTTTTGAAGGCGTGCGGCATAGCGCAAGTTGCCTTCTTCTTTGGCAAGCAGACTTTCCAAATCGGTGATGCTCGCGCTCGGATCTTTGAGGATGGCGTCCTGATCTTGCGTCGAGAGTATCGGCTGCGTATAATAGGTTGCCTGTCCGAAGTTGAGTATCAGCTGCATATAGCACCATGCGCGGATTGCCGTAACCGACGCCCATTCTTTGAGAAACATTTGTTTGTTTTTCAGCGTATCGGCGTAGGTCAGGAAGAAGTTACAGCTATTGACCACATCGTAATAGACCGACGCGCCCAAATAGGGATTGGCGTCTATTTCCTGTTGGGTTCCCCAGTTGAAGTTGTTGATAGCCTGCAAAGTTTTATCGGCTTCGGAGGTACAGTTCAACAGATCGCCGCGCAGTTCGCCTGTCAGGACGTAAGCATCGACCACTCGTTGCAGTTTGGAAAAGATACCGAGCGTGGTATATAAGGTATCTTTTGGGGGAGTTACTTCGAGCGACTGGTCAAATTCGGTTTTCAGCATACTGTCGCAAGAGACCAGCCCGCAAGCGGCAGTAATGATCAGGCAGCTGACCCACTGTTTCATATTAAATTTATTTTTCATTCTGTCTATTTTTTACAAATTGAATTTTAATCCTACATAAAAACTCTTCGACAAGGGTGTCAAACCGGCGTCGATGCCTTGATAGATCACTTTGTTGTTCATCGCAAATTCGGGATCGCTGCCCAGATATTGCGACCAAGTCCAGAGGTTGTTAGCCGACGCCCAGACGGTGATTCCCTGCAAATAGGGAGAATCGAAGGGGATGTCGTAAGACAGCGTTATTGTTTTCAGGCGGAAATAAGAGCCGTCTTCTATCCAACGATCGGAGAACAGATTGTTGCCGTTGGGGTCGCCGTAAGCGGCTTTCGGCACCATTGTTTTGTCGCCTTCCGTTTGCCAGCGCGAAGCTACTGCCACCGTTTGGTTGTAGAAAGTCGAGCCGGATTCCAATTGCGAACGGACATAATTATAGACATCGTTTCCGACCGAATAGTTGCACAGCACGTCCAAAGTGATGCGTTTGTATTTGAAACGGTTGGAGATGCTGCCATAGAAATCGGGGTTGGGGTCGCCGATGATTTGTTTGTCGTCGTCGCTGATTTTGCTGTCGAAGTTGTTATCGGCAAAATGCACGTCGCCTGCCTGATAATAGAGGGCTTTACCGCTGGCGTCTTCACGATAGAGCCCTGATTGTGCGGCTTCGGCGGAGGTAGAGAACACGCCGAGTGTGCGGTAGCCGTAGAATACGCCGACCGGATATCCTACTGCCGTCAGCACCGTGCCGTCGAGAATGTCGGTGGTGAAATCGCCATCGGGCAAGGACTTGATTTTATTGGTATAGTGTGCAATGCCTGCGCTCAAAGACCATGCAAAATCGCGTTTGTTGAGCAGTTTCAGGTCGAAACCAAACTCGTAGCCGTAGTTTTCGAGGCTGCCGCCGTTGCTCCAATAAGATTGCAAACCGGAGATAGCGTCCAATCGTTTCAGTGTCAGCAAGTTGCTGGTTTGGCTGTTGAACAGGTCAAACGACAGGGTCAGGCGCTCGTTGAAGAGGTGCGCATCCAAGCCGAGGTTGGCTTTTGCGGTCGTTTCCCATTGAATCGCCTTGTTTTTGATATTTGCCAACTGCAAACCGTTGTATTTTCCGGAAAACTTAATGGTCGTCAGGAAGGCGCGTCCGGCGTAGGTACTGATGTCGTCATTACCGGTCAAGCCGTAGCCTGCGCGTAATTTCAACAGGTTGATAGCCGTTACTTTCGACATAAAGTCTTCGGACGAGATCAGCCATGCGCCCGAAAGCGATGGGAAGATTGCCCAATCGACGCCCATCAGACTGACGCCCGATGTTTCGGTTCCGAAGCGCGACGAGGCGTCGGCGGCTGCGGTGATGGTGGCGAAATATTTCTTTTGATAGTTGTAATCGGCGTTCAGATACCACGACATGGATTTCCACTGGTCGTCGGCGCCGGTAACAAAAGCGTTGTTCTCTTCCGATTTGCCTTTCAAGACCTTGATATTGTCGTTGCCGGTGTTATAGCCTTTAGGCAAGTCGGATTCGTAATCGTTGGTGATGTAGCGGAAACCGCCCAAGATCGACATATTGTGTTCGGTCGGCAGCATCGGCAAATCCCATTTCAGACGGGTGTCGGTAGAGATGGTCATTTGGCGTTGCGTCAAGTCGCGCACTTCGTTGGTGGCGGTGCTACCATTCGGCAACTGCTGCGGTGCGATCCCTATCTCCGGGATAAAGAACGATTCTTTGACGGTAGTCAAACCGTAGTTAAACAGTTCGGACACTGTCCAATGCTTATTGATTTGCCAAACCGGCTGCACACGCATATTGAAAGTCAAGCGCGAATTGGTGCCCATTGCATCTTCAATCAGGGCTACGGGGTTGGAAACCTGTCGGTAGGCAACCGGATCAAGCGCATCGGCTAGTTCCTTTGTTGACGACGGATTTCCGGAAGCATCGAGTCCGTAAGCCGTTAAGATCGGCGCTTTGATCAATGCGATAAATTCGGGCGTCGATACGGTGCCTACGCCCTGATCGCGCAGGGTGCGGGTGACTCTTCCGAGCGAAATATCGACAGCTGTTTTCAGCTTGTCGTTGATTTTGATGTCGGAATTGAATCGTGCGGTGATCTTGTCCATACCGGTATTTTTCACAACGCCGTCGGCGGAGGTATAGCCCATCGAGAAGTTATAGAGTGCAATGTCGTCGCCGCCATTGACGTTCAACGAATAGCTTTGTGCGAAGCCGTTTTGATAGACATAATCCGACCAGTCGGTATCCTGATGATATTTGGCATAATCCTGTTTGGAAGGATCTTCTTCCATAAACGGATAGCGGAGCGGGATGGCTGTTTCGAGCGTCGAGCGGTCATATCCGAGATAGTCCACCCATTGCGAGACGACTTGTTCCTGCGCGTAATTGCGATATTGCGTTGCGTTCATCATTTTTGGCAAGCGGGGTTTCAGGTTGGAGCCTGCATAAATATTGGCGACGATGCGGGTGGTCATATCCTTACCGCGAGTGGTTTTGATGAGGATCACGCCGTTAGCGCCTTTGCTGCCGTAGAGCGAATTGCCGTCTTTCAGCACGGTAATGCTTTCGATGTCTTTCACATCTATATTGGCAAGCGGGTCGGAGAAAAATCCTTCGTGTACGGAGGTGTTATCCCACTGATTGTCCCAAATCACGTCATCCACGATGATCAGCGGTTGTGCGTTGGCATTCAAGGAGTTGATACCTCGAATAAACATTACTGCGCCTACGCCGGGCGTCCCCGAACGGGTGATGGCGCGTACGTCGCTACTCATACGGGCTTCGATGTCGGTTTCGACTGCCATAGCGGTGGATCGGGAGAAATCCGTTTCCATGTTGGCTGCTTGTGTGGCAATCGTTTTGCGGTCTGTACCGAGCAAGGTGGCGAGGTCGCCGTAGCCGGAGTTAAAATGCGCCGGATACAGATTGAGGTCGATTTGCGTTCTGCCTTGCAGCGGGATTTCACGCGCCGCATAATCGGGCAAGGTTACCAACAAGACTTCGTGCAGCGTCGGCACGTTGATTTTGTAAGCGCCATTTTCGTCGGTCATGGCGGAAATGCGTTTATCGGCTACCCACAGCTGGACGCCCATCAAAGGCTTGCCTGTCAGTTCGTCTGTTACTTTACCCGTAACCGTCAGCGTATCGGGTTTGATTTCCTGAGCCGATAGCGTACCGCAAGTTGCTAAAAGCATCCCCACGAAGACGCTTGCCGCCATCGTTTGACGAAAACCATATTTCAGTCGCTCTATCAAATTATATTTTGTCATACTTAAAATAATTTACACAATTAACATATTAGTGAACCGGTTCTAATTCTATACAGTCGATCAACATTCGGTTGTTATATCCTTGTCTGGCTTGGCTATTGCTGATATAGGCAACAATTTTGACCCTGACCGTATTGACGTCTTCGCCATAATTGGCTTCCGGAAAAGTGAAATTTTCCGCCAGCAAAATCCTCTTGGGGACAATGCTATCCGACGCGGCGCCTTCCGTCCCTTCTTTATCTTGGGCAGCCGTTGTTTTACCATCTTTTCCGGATCCGATCAAAGACGTCCAGACTTTATCGTCGTATTTGGCATACTTGGTCGAACGGTCTAACTGCTGAATATCGTAACGGATAATGGTTCTTTCGCTCTTGACATTCCATTCCCACCAGTTGGGCAACAACCTTACATAGATATTGTAGGTGGCATGCAGGGTGTTGGGTATTTCTATCAGGGCGAAAATATGTGTAGTTACCGCTTGTGCCGTGTTGTTGACCGCCAAATAGCCGTGATTGGAAATATCGGAGCGACTCCAATTGTAACGCCCTCTGAGCAAATTGTTTGTTTCGTAATCCACAAATCCGTCGGATTGTTTTTCGCGTCCGCGCCACAGATTGGCGTTTTCTGCTTCTACGGTCATCTTGCGTTGCCACGATTCCCAAGCCGACAGGTCGTAGTTATCGACCACATAGACTTTGCCGTTGCTTGCTTCATATTCGGTAGCGCCTGCGAACAAGTGCGACGGATCGTAGAAGACGGCGCCGCGTGTCGATACCAAAGAGTCGGCAGCGCCATAAACATTCGGATCGATGCGTCCTCTGAACACCAAGTCCTGCACAACGGCATATTGCGTATTCATGCGCTGCAAGGAATCGGCGTCGGTGGCGGTGGTGTAGAAATAGGGTTTGATCCGGTCATAAGCTGCCGTCCAAGCCTGATTGGTCGGAACGATCATCGTATAGATGCTGTCTTCGTTATCGATATATCCCAAGCCTTTGTCATTGAGGTTATAAAGGATTGTATTACTTTTGGTGAAGACCGAATCGTAGAGTGTCAGCCCTTCTTCGTTGTAGTCCAATTCTTTCGACATGCTGACGTTGAAGGTCAAGGTATCGAAAGGATAGAGGTAGGCGCGTATGGAGTCTAAATTGTTCAGCGCCAAGTATTCCCAGATATTGCGCACGAAAGCGATCGGGCTGTCTATCGTATGCAGCACGCCGTTGGACGCCAGCATATTGGCGGTTGCCAGGCGGTTGCCGTTGACGGTATAGCCTCCTGCGGGGGTGCCGAGAAACTTGATTTGTTTGCTGTTGACGGAATAGATGATATTATCGCGATTTTGCGCGCCTGCATCGGTAAGCGCCAAGCGGTTGCCGGATGCGTTGTGTATAAAGCGGGCAAGATGGATGCCTACCAAGTTTTTGACGTCGGTCGGGTCTGACGCATCAAAATCTTTCAAAGCCTCGTTGGTGGGCGCCCATACGGTATAGAGCGCCGATCCCTGAAGCAAGTCGGCATAGCCGCTTTGTTCCAGCAGGGTTTTGAAGGTGGACAAATCGGGATTTTCGCTGATCAATTCTATCAGCGTCTTGTCGGCTTTTGCTCCTTTGCTTTTGTAGTAATCGTTGAAATGATCGCTACAAGCCATGTAGGACAAGCTCCCGATGAGCAATAGCATGATGCCTGCATATTTGAACAGGCTTGTTTTTTTCTGTATCATTGTTTTATTCATATTTCATTAGTAAATCAGTCAACGCTTTCTATTTGGGTATAATAGGCTTCCGGCACCAGTTCGATATAATCCAGCATCAGTTCGCGGTAATCCACTTCTTCCACTGATTTGATATGCAAATAATGCGGTTGGGTATCCTTAATATACTCTCTCAACAATATTTTACGGACGTTGGTAGAGAAGTCCCATTGGCTTTGGTCGGTCATACCCAGTTCCGTCCAACCGCTTTTGATTGCTGCAGAACCTTGCATCCAACCTCTGTTACGCATGTCGCGCAGGTTTTCCAAGCCTTTCTGAACATTGTCTTCCGTCCAGCCGGTTTTACCGATTTTGATATTTTTGTCGGCGCCGATCACGTCGCCGTATTTATCGGAGATACGCATATTCAAGGGGATCCCCATCGGTTTGCCGTCGAAATAGATTTGGGCGACGCCGCGTTCGGAGTTTGCCGTATAGCCGATGCGTACTTCCCAAGTTGTTCCTCCGGGTACCGGCGGGAGACGCAGGGTGAAATCATATTTGCCGGACATGATAAATTCGTCGGCGTCCAAGTTGTTCCATCCCACAGTGCCGCGATAGAAGACTTGCGTTTCCTGTGTACTGACCAAGTATTTTCCGAAGAAACTCTTGTCATCAGTGCCTTCGACCAAATGCGGGAAGAGGTAGCCTGATTTTGAATTTCCGCGCAGTTTGTTGGTTGCCATAGCGGGGAAGAGCGCTGCCATATCTATACGGATACGTTTGGTTCTCAGCAGTGCGGGCATTCCTTCAAAAGTCAGCATACCGGTCAAGCCGTGATAGACGCCATTGATCGAAACATTGTGGTCGCAATCGTTGGGGTCGATCCGCACTTCGGATTTGCCGTCCTGTTTGTTGAAGATCACGCCGCCGTTTTTGACGTCGTATTCGGCTTCCAAAATTGTATTCGGGCAGAGGGTTTCCATATATTCATAGACCGGATAGGAGGTACCGCCGCCGTAATAGCTTTTGGTGGCGCGATCGGCGAAAAATTCGCTTCTCATCAGCAAGCGGTCTAAGAGGTGGTAAGACACAAAGCGGTTCAGACTGTTGCGTCGGTCGGTGATGTCGCTCACGTCGGCGTCTTCGGGATAGAGTTCGTCGTAGATGCGGGCGGCATATTTTTTCAGGTTATCCCACGATTTGGCAGTGTCGCCTTCGACAAAGATACCGGCTTTTTTCAACACGGCGTCGCTTTCGGCGAGAATGGTGTAGCCGATATTACAGATTTCAGGCGTTTTGATCGGGTTGCCGGTAGAGCCGGGGAGTGAACGTGCTTTGGGAGCCATACCCGTTCCTTCGGGGTCTTCAAAAGCGCGACCTTCGTCGTAGCCGGTATTCCGATAGTCGAGCATCGAATCTGCCAAACCGGTCATATACAATGCCCTGCCGAAGATGGTGTAAGCGGGATCCGTCAAGATCACGTCGGCGATGGCTGAGGTCGAGAACTGAATCACATGATCTACGGTATAGACCACGCCGTTCAGCGCTGTGATGTCCAAGACTTTATTGGCGTCAGGATCGGTTTCGTAGATATTGTCGATATACATTGCTTGGGCATTTTCCATCGTATAAATCAAATCGCCGGTGATAGAATCGGAGCTGACTCTCGATGTGATAAACCGATTGGTCAAGGTCCATTTGGTGATAGGCAAGTTATCGGCATCGAAGACTTCCGACGAATTTTCACCGCTTATGATGTGGTCGAAAGCTACTTTGCGTTTTTCTTTCGCCACCTGGTCGGGGTCTAATTCGTCCCATTCACTTTCTTTTTCTGCATAGAATTGCAGCATAGCTTCGTTGGTAGGCGCTAATACTGTGTAATAGCCGTATGCGCTGAGCAAACCGTCCACTTTTGTTTCTTTCAACAAAGATAGAAATTCGGAATACAATTCAGGTCGTTTTTCCAAATAGCTAACAATCAAATCATCCTGTAAAGGAGCGTAAGTTGCGCCGCCTGCCGGGTCCTGACAGGAATTTACCGAAGTCAGCAGCAAACAAAAACTTAAAAAATAATACAGCTTTTTCATATTGCGTTATATTTTAATTTGTTATTATTCATTATTCTATTTATTTTTTACTGTCGAATCCTTTATAGGGATTGGCGTGTAAGTTAGGGTTAGCGTCTATCTCGTCTTTGTGAATCGGGAGATAGATAGCTCCGGGCGATTTCAATTTGGATTCTATCAGGTCGCTGATCTCGGAACTGTAATCGCCTTTCAACATATTCAAGGCTTCGGTGCGGGCGTTCTCGCTTTTACGCATATAGCGCAGCAGGTCGAACCAGCGTTTGCCTTCAAACATAAATTCGCGGCGGCGTTCGTCCAAAACCAATTTGGAAATACTTCCCGTCAGTTTCAGCTCTTTGTTTTTGACGTCGGCGCGGGCATAGACTTTGTTTACCAAATCCAGCGCTTCCTGTTGTGCTGCAGCGTCGCCATAACGTTCGGAACGTTCTGCCAATGCTTCGGCTTTCATCAGGTAGATGTCCGGCACGCGATAAATGATCCAGTCGAAATTGCGAGAGCTGTTAGCAAACGAAGCCGTAACGGAGGTGTTGGTTCCGGAGACGGTGGTGGACATCCTCATAACAACATATTTGAGGATTCGCCAAGTATTGTCCTGCGAACTCATTTGATAGCTGTTGGTATTTTTGCGGATGTCGTCGTTGGGATAAGCATAAGCGCCTGCAGAGTTTTTTGTGGCATAAATATGCTGGGTAGAGTTGTCGCCATAGATGCTGCGCACGGTACTGCTGGTGTTACTGTTATCGAATTGCAATTCAAAAATGCTTTCGTCGCTGTTGCCGGTATAGAAGACTTGTTGATAATAGTCGCCCCAACCATTGCCGCTATAGTCGGCATTTTCGTTCTGTACTAATTTCAATTCGGCGCCGGTAAACTGCTGGTTAAGACGCCAGTCCTCGTCCGAGAGGATGAAAGGCATCACCCGATCGCAGGCGTCGATGCAAGTCTGATAGTATGCCTGACGTTTGGTTTCGTCGGTGGTCATACTTGCCTGCCAGAGTGCGATGTCGGCAATCAAAGCGCGGACAGCGTTTTTGGTGATTCGTCCTTTGGTTTGTCTGCGAATAGACGAAATATAAGAAGAGGTGCCTAAATTCGGTGTATATACCGTGTAACCATGCGTCAGCGGCGCATAGCGTTCGGCTGTTTCCAACTGCACCAACATCGAATCCAAAATCATCGTTCCGTATTCACCGAAAGGTGCATCTTTGCTGACGCAATTCGGATAATCGGTCGGCTGTGTATCGTCCAAATAAGGGAAGTCGATATACGGCACGTCGCCATAGAGTCTGACCAAATAGAAATACGCCCAAGCCCGTATTGCATAGGCTTCCGCTTCGTGCATGTGTTCGCGACCCAGCGTGTAATTCGGGTCTTTTTTCGCTACTTCCGGCGCAAATTTCAAGATACGATTGCAATAATTGATCAGGGTATAGAAACTGTTCCATTTGGAATATGCGTTGTCGTCTTTATTACGCAACATCATGATATTTTGCCAGGCGGCTGCAATCTGCGTTCCCATTTTTTGTTTATCAACATTGTCCGAACGCAATTCGCTGCCGATAATGATGCGCTCCATAATCGCGTCGCCGACCATCACTTTGTAAGTGGCATTGATTGACGATTCCACGTCGCCGTAGGTTTGCCAAAAATCTTCTTCCACCAAGTTGTCTAATGGCTTGATGTCTAACCAATCCTGACAAGCGACGCCTGTCATTGTCAAAACTACTATTGTTAACAGATATTTATACATATTTTTCATCTTTATTTCTCCTTATTTTTAGATTAAAAACCAACTGTGATACCTAACTGTATTTCAAACGGACGTGGTGTTGTCGAGTTGTCCGTACTCATCCCAAAACTGGTATAACCTCCCAAGCCCACTTCGGGGTCCAGCCCTTGATAAGTGGTGAGATAATAGAGATTGGTCAAGGTCATACTGAGGTTCAAGGTCTTCATAAAGTACTTTTTCAGTTTTTCCGACGGTATGGAATAGTTGAAAATAATATAGTTGAAGCGCAGGAATGAGGCGTCTTCTACGAAGCGGTCGCTCGGCAACGAGTTGTAGTTGTCGTTAGAATAGAGGGCGCGGGGCATTTGGTTGATGCCGTAGCCGCCATCGCCTTCGCGACGCCAACGGTAATTGACGGCGATGCTCTGGTTGTTGCCCGAATACATATTTTCCGCATTACGACGGGCTTGGTTGATGACCATATTGCCGACGCGATAGTTGCTGAACAGTTTCATCGACAGTTCTTTCCAACGGAAAGTTACGCTGAAACCGCCCTGTATCAAGGGGTTGGAGTTGCCGAGATAGACCATATCGTGCATGTCGATGTTGCCGTCGTGATTGACGTCTTCATACATTGCGTCGCCGCCTTTGAATTTGTAGTTGACGCCGTCGGCATTATAGACCATCTGCAAGGGCTGTCCGTTTGCCTGATAGATGATCCCGCCGTTTGCATCGCGGGCGACCGGCATCGTCAGCGTTCCGTTGTCCACGCCTTCTTTCACCGCCGGATCTTTGTAGCTTTCAATATTATATTGATAAGTTCCCAAATAGCGATAGCCGTAGATCGATCCGAAAGCTTTGCCGAGTTCGACACGTCCCATATATTTGGCGGCGCGTCCGTATTGGACGCCTTCGTTCAGGTTGTCGAGGATGTTTTGCGGCATATATTGTACGGTATTGACGTTGTTGGCAAAGTTGGCGGTAAAGTCCATACTGAAATTACCTATTTTAAGAAAACGTCTGCCCTGCACGGTAAGTTCCCAACCGTCGTTGTCCATCACCCCGCAATTGCTGTATGACAAAGAGGCAAAACCGGTACTGGTCGGAATGATTGCATTAGCCATCAAAGCGTCGCTGATTCTGTCGTGGTAGAGGTTGACGTCGGCGGTATAGGTATTGTCTAAAAATGCCAAGTCGAAACCAAGGTTCAGACCGGTCTTTTTCTCCCATTTCAAATTCGACAAACGCAAATTCGAGGGATTGATTGCGGCGTTACCGGCATAAGTGCCGTTGGGCGCATACTGACTGTAATGCAAGTAATTGGACCCGGGTTGCGTACCGCTGATCCCCCAGCTGGGACGGACAGAAAGCATATCCAACCAATTGTTGCTGAAATCCATAAAAGGCTCGTCGGAGATGTTCCATCGCAGTGAGATACCGGGGAAATAACCGAACTTGTTGCCCGGACCGAATTTGGTCGATCCTTCGCGCGTCAGCGTAACATCGGCGATGTATTTGCCTTTGTAGGCATAATGCACCTGACCTATCATGGTCATACTGCGTCCTTGCGAAAGAGTGTTACTGACGCTTGATAAATAACCGCCGGCAGAGGCGTCAAAATGATCGGGCAAAGCATAAGCGGAAATGGACTCGGAGGTGCTCGAAGAAATATCTAATTTAAAACCGCCGTACATCATCAGGCTGTGGTCTTCGTTCGACAATTTCGGTTTCCATTGCAAGTTGGAGTCCAAATAAATCGAGGTGCTTTCCGAAGATGAGTCGTCGGCTCGGTTGACATACTCACCGGTTATATCGGTATTGGCAAACAAAGATTTCGGCAAAAATTTGTGAACATTGTCGCCATTCATATTGAAAGAGATGGTGGTTTTGAAACGCAGGAGTTGTTCTTCCGGATCTAAAAGGTCGTATCTCAATTTCAGAATCGGGTTGATTTTATGCGATTTCAAAGTGTTGGTTGCCAACATCGCTTGCGCCACCGGATTGCGCAGATATTTTTGTGCGCTGGGAAACAATGAGTTGCCGATAGTAACAGGCTGGATGGCATAATAATCGCCGTTTTCGTCGTAGATAGCCAAACTCGGCATTTTCTTGTAGGCTATAGCTAATATGCCGTCGGAATTGTTAGAACCATCGGTACTACCGGAGTCGCTACTTGACCAGTTGCGTTTGTTATCGGCGTAGGTAAAACCAAATTCGGCGCCGAATTGGATACGTTGAGAAATATCGTAGTCCATGGTCATACGCGAAGTAAAACGCTGAAAATCCTGTCCGATAATGGTACCGGGTTCTCTGGAATAACCTCCCGATATACGGAATGAGGCTTTTTCACCCCCACCGGAAATCGACAAATAGTGGTCTTGCGTCAGTGAAGGTTGGATCACTGCCGACCGCCAGTCGCTATTGGCAGCAAAATAGGGCGCTTCCGAAAATTCCAAGACGGATTTCGATTGAAATTCCTGCGGGATATTGGCTGTATTCAGCCCTACGTTGTAGATAGCTTCCTGCATCATATTCAGGTAATCGCCGCCGTTCAACATTTTGAGACCGGGCTGTTGAAATTTTCCTACCATTTGCAGTTTATATTGTACGCGGGTTTGTCCGTTGTTCCCTCTTTTCAAGGTGATCATCAAAACCCCACTGGCGCCTTTTGATCCCCAAATAGCAGTAGATGCGGCGTCTTTCAATACTTGTACTTCCAAAATATCATCGGGGTGAACGCTCAACAAGTCTGCCAACTGCTGATCATTCATCGTGGCGAAGTCAAAATTATCGGTTTCGATATCGTTGCGAGGAACACCGTTGATGACAATCAATGGTTCGGAATTGGCGCTGATAGACGAAGTTCCGCGCAGACGCATACTTGAACCTTGTCCGACATTACCGCCCCCGACAATATCGAGACCGGCAATCTGTCCGCGCAAAGCGTCGTCGATAGACGTTACCTGTAAGCCTTCAAACTCTTTGGTGTTGATTTTTTGCATCGCAAACGAAATTTCGTTCACCGGAATATCCATTGTTCCGCCGGATGAGGTGCGTTTCGCCGTAACCGTAACTTCCTTCAAGGTATTACTTTCGCGCAACACGATATTAAACACTTTTTGGCTGCCTATATTCAGGGTTTGTGCAGAAAATCCGACGTATGACACTTTCAAACGGTTTTGGCGATTTTTGATTTTCATCGAAAATTCTCCATTCATATCCGTTTGTGCATTGGATACCACACGGTCGGTTTTGTCAATTTCCAAGATAGGCACAAATATCAATTCTTCGCCTGTTTCGGAAACCACTTTACCGCGAATCATTTCTCCGGCATTGTCCTGGGCTGTTACAAGCGCGGGGCAAGCCCAAGCCATTCCCAACAGAACAAGATAAACTAATCGTTTTTTCATCATTTTTTTCTGATATTATGAGAGATTATTTTTTGTATCTTAAACAGTGATTGATCGTATGCACTACCGCAAACGAAGATGCGGAAATATGTGCGTTGGTCGTATTGTCGTTGGTGGTACCCGATCGCAAAAGGTAATCGCGCACGACCAAATTGTATTTATCGGGCGACGAGGTATCTACATTGACCGTTTCGCCGGTATCAATCGCTTTGATAGCCATGCCTGTGCCGTCGCTGGTCAGTTGCAGCTGACGGTAGCGGGGACGCGGTTTGGTCGGGTCGGAGGTCGATAACCATTCCACGCTGCCGGTGTCATAAGTTGCCGGCGACGACCACACCTCGTCGATGAAGACGGTGTTGGTCTGGAAATGGAAAGTCAGAAAATCGTATAAGACTTGCGTTGCGGCTGCAGCGGCATTGATTTCGTCGTTTTCGTATAAGTCTTCGATGTCTTCCCACGATTTGATCCATCCTTTGCTGATGGCTTCCTGAATGGCGTCGTTGTCGGGGGCATAGACCGTATAATTATAGGCTTTGAACAGCGTGGCATTGAAGTCGATGCCCAAACCGTTGTTACCGAAAATATAGCCGCCACATTCTTTGCCGTATTCGTCGTTCATTGTTCTGATATTGCTGCACAAATCGAAGAACATCGAAAATTCAGGTCTGGATGCGAGCAGCGAATAGAGCGACTGCATCGGTTGTTGCACAACGTGGTCAACCAAATAAGTGGTGCCGTTTTCCATCGCATAGCTCTTGATGACTTGTCCGTCGGGCATTGCCGATGCGGGTTGGATGACGTCGGTGATACGGGCTACGTCGCCGCAAGCGCGAAGTTTCATGTTCAAGCCTTCGCCATCTACATAGACGAATCCGCCGCCTTTGGTTTTATAATAATGTTTGCCCGGAACAATGTCTTCGAGTATGATGCAATTATCCATCAAATCCTGCAAGAAATAGCCTGCGATCGCCGGAGCGGTCTGTGAATAAGGCGTTTCCGACCAAGCTTGCGTATAAGGCGCGGCTAACACACTGTCGCCTGTTTCAAAATCGTATCGGGATACGCGGAGTGTTTTGTTATTGTCCTGACGGAACATCAGACGTTCAGGCTTCCCTCTCGACACCGAAATAGGGTCGATATAAGCGCTGGCAGCGTCGATCAGTGCGTCGTCGGTCGGCACAAAGAAACTGAATCGGTTGCCTTCTTCCATCGACATCAGGTAGAGGTTGAAACGCAATTGACTGATGCCCCAGTTAAAGATTGTCGTTTTGGCGCCGGTCAGCACAGGAGCTACCACCGTCGCATATTCGGTAGGCGAATAGACTTTATTGGTAACATAGACCAAGCCGTTGCTTCCGACAAACGATTCTACGATGTCTTCGGTTTTAGCGCCCATTTTCACGCCCATATTGTCTTCTATTTTGCCAAATTTACTGGGAACAGACGCCAAATAGGAGGGTTTCATGTGGTGATTGAGCAGCGTTGCCATCACCTGATCGGGGACGCTGTCCCAAGCCAGATAGCGTTCTTTCAGGAAGGAGCCTGCACCCGAATCGAAATATGCACGCAAAGCGTCGTCGGTCGGCACAAAAATTGCCGCCATATCGGATTTCAACAAAGCGGTGCCGCCGTAATTGTTTTCCGCCGGACTGAATTTCAAAGCCGACGGCATCACCGCAGGCAAATAGCGGCTGTAGCTGGCGCTGATGTCGTTGTCGGTGTTGTAAAACCATTTAAACCATATCGTATCGGTAAATTCGGGATGCAAATTTTTGTACTGACTTGTCAAACTCATGTCGGGCAAGGGCATCGAATAGCGTTCCAAGAACTTGTTAAACATGGTCGTTTTCGGATTTTTGCGAATAAATTCCGCCATATTGTCGCGGGGCAACAAGACTTCTTCCAAGCCATGCACATAACCATTGACGCAAACGATATCCGGATCGGAGATCTTCACGTCGAACAGGAATGCGTCTTTTTTCGGCTTGCTCCAGTCCCACTCTTTATTGGTCATCCAGTAAAAGTCGTCGGTAGTGATGTTGTTTGCTACCGCCTGCGCATAAAGAAAATGCACCAAAGTGTATTTGGTGTTGTCGCTTAAAACATGGATGCCTTTTTCTTTGAACCGATCCCACATGGAGCTTTGGGGCAGTTGGTCGCCCTGTTCAAACGGAATCGAATATAGAACCGGCAAGTTAGATACGCGCCGCATCACTACGCCCTGCTGTCGGGTTTCGGGAGCCTGCGTCAGCATTTCGACAGTGTTGGCATTTTCGATCATGCCGGCTAACAAAATCGCCTGACACTGCGCCGTCGTAAAATCTTCAAAACGAGCAATGCCATACTCGTTGCTCTGATAAAAATTCTTGAAAGCTGCGTCCGTCGGCACAAACAGCGTCTTGCTGCTCGTCCGCAAAATGTCGGAATACTTTGTCTGCTCGACAGAATCTTCATCTACTTTGGCAATAACTTTAATAAATTCATTGAACTTTCCGCTGTTTTTCAGATAATCGTAAATGTTTGTGTACCCCCCCGAATAATTCGGCTCTTTATCATTCATCGGATAAGGGTCTTCACATGCGAAGAAAAAACAACCTGCAAAGGCAAGCAGGCATAACAGCCCAAAACGCCTCATTGTCATGTAGTGTTTCATTTTTTAATTCTACTAATTTAGTTTTTTATTGTATTATCTATATATATTTTCTCATTTATCACAATAAACTGCGCAAAGATAACAATTTATTTCTATAACATCCAAAAAAATTTCAGATTTTAACTAAAAAAAATGCCTCGCCAACCCCTTTTTGTGTTCGAGTCATTTCTCGCGGAGGGAAATCAGACACAATATTAGATTCATAAGGGCAACTCTTTGTAGGTAAATCGGCTGCAAAGGTACGAAGAAAATTTGTAATCACAAAAAAACTTGACGTATTTTTTTTAGGCTTTTCTTGCGTTATCTGAATAATTTCATGTACTTTTGCAGCCAAATTCAATAAAATCATTGTTATTACTAATATTATTTAAGGTATAAATCTTATGCACGACACAACAGTGAAACAATTGGAAAGTGTAGTGATTCGCTTTTCGGGCGATTCGGGCGACGGCATGCAGTTGGTCGGAACGCTCTTTTCCAATCTCTCCGCCGAATTAGGCAACGAAATCATCACCTTTCCCGATTATCCCGCCGAAATACGCGCCCCTCGCGGCAGCTTGAGCGGCGTTTCGGGCTATCAAATGCAACTGGGCGCCCACGATATTTTTACGCCGGGCGACAAAGCCGACGTTTTGGTAGCGATGAACCCCGCCGCATTAAAAGTCAACGCACAATTTTTAAAACCGGATTCGGTGGTCATCATCGACGCCGACTCGTTTCTGCCGGAAGACTTGGAACGCGCACAGTTCAAAACCGACCATCCGTTTGAAGAATTGGGGCTGAAATCGGTGCAAATCGTCGCCGCCTCCATCACCCAAATGTGCAAAAATGCGCTCGAAGGCGTCGCCGACAACAAACAAGCACTGAAAAGCCGCAATATCTTTGCCTTGGGCTTGGTCTGCTGGCTGTTTAATCGCCCTTTGCAAATTGTGGAAAAACTGCTGTCGGAAAAATTCAAAAAGAAACCCGCCGTATTAGAGGCAAACCTGTTGGTCTTGCAAGCCGGATTCAATTTCGGACACAATACACACACGACTGTTTCGACTTACCGCATCGAGACCACTACCCACCAACCGGGGTTTTATACCGACGTCAATGGCAACAAAGCCACTGCCTACGGTTTGATCGCCGCCGCCGAACAAGCAGGCTTGCCGCTCTTTCTCGGCTCCTATCCGATCACACCGGCGACAGACGTGATGCAGGAACTCACACTACGCAAAGAATTGGGCGTGAAAGTGATGCAGACCGAAGACGAAATCGCAGGCATCTGTACCGCTATCGGCGCCGCTTTTGCAGGCAATCTGGCGGCAACCAGCACTTCGGGACCGGGTTTGGCGCTGAAAAGCGAAGCCATCGGGCTGGCAGTCATCGCCGAAATTCCTTTGGTCGTGATCGACGTGCAGCGTTCGGGTCCTTCAACCGGTATGCCCACCAAAAGCGAACAAACCGACTTGTTGCAGGCATTGTACGGACGCAACGGAGAAAGCCCCGCCGTCGTGATGTCGGCATTCTCTCCGACCGACTGCTTCGACGCCGCTTATTGGGCATCAAAAATCGCATTGGAACACATGACGCCGGTCATCTTGCTGACCGACGGCTATATTGCTAACGGCTCGTCGGCATGGCGCATCCCCGATATGAAAGATTATCCCGCTATCACGCCACCGCTCGTCCGTCCCGAAATGCGAGAAGGATGGACACCTTACCTGCGCAATCCCGAAAATCTCGTGCGCTACTGGGCAATCCCCGGCACGCAAGATTTCATGCACCGCATCGGCGGCTTGGAAAAAGATTACAAGACCGGTGCCATCAGCACCGACCCCGATAACCACCTGAAAATGGTCGGCATCCGTCAGGAAAAAATCAACCGCATTGCCGATAACCTGCCCTTACAGGAAGTCGGCGGCGACACCGACGCAGAAGTGCTGGTAGTCGGCTGGGGCGGTACCTACGGACATCTCTCCGAAGCCGTCAGCAAAGTGCGCAAAGCAGGCAAAAAAGTGGCATTCACACATTTCCGTTTCATACAGCCGCTGCCGAAAAATACGGACGAAATCCTGCGCCAATATAAAAAGGTATTGGTCGTAGAACAAAACACCGGACAATTTGCCGCTTACCTGCGCTCAAAAATCGACCGGTTCAATCCGTATCAATTCAATCGTGTAAAAGGACAACCCTTCGTGGTCGCCCGCTTGGTAGAAGAAATCGAAAAATTAGTCAATCAGTAAATTATGGAACAGACATATCAACCCAAAGATTACAAAAGTGCGCAATCGGTGCGCTGGTGTCCGGGCTGCGGCGACCACGGCATCTTGAACAGCCTTCACAAAGCAATGGCGCTCTTGGGCATTCCGCCTCACCAAACAGCCGTCATTTCCGGAATCGGATGCTCGTCGCGATTACCTTATTATATGAATACTTACGGTTTTCATACCATTCACGGACGCGGCGCGGCAATCGCTACCGGCGTCAAAGTGGCAAATCCCGATCTAACCGTCTGGTTGGCAACCGGCGACGGCGACTGTTTAGCTATCGGCGGTAATCATTTTATCCATGCCGTGCGACGCAATGTCAATATTAATATTATATTGATGAACAACCGCATCTACGGGCTGACCAAAGGGCAATACTCCCCTACTTCGGCACGAGGCTTTGTCTCCAAATCATCGCCCTACGGAACGGTAGAAGATCCTTTCCGTCCGGCAGAACTGACTTTCGGTGCAAGAGGTCGCTTCTTCGCCCGCGTTATCGACGTCGATGTAAAAACAGCGCCCGAAATACTGAAAGCCGCTGCCCTGCATCAGGGGACATCGGTCGTCGAAACCCTGCAAAACTGCGTGATTTTCAACGACGGCATCCACGACAATGTGCTTGGACGGGAAGTTCGCGCCGAAAGAACCATCTACCTGCAACAGGGTAAAAAAATGATTTTCGGCAAAGACAACGACAAAGGCTTGGTACAAGACGGTTTCCAACTCAAAGCGGTAACCATCGGACAGGACGGCTATACACTCGACGATGTGCTGGTTCACGACGCCACCATCGAAGATCCGACTTTGCACCTCAAATTGGCGCTGATGGACGGCACCGATTTACCGGTCGCGCTGGGAATCATCCGTCAAGTCGAAGCGCCGACTTACGACGAAGAAGTGAAAAATCAAATTATATCCGTAAAAGAGAAAAAAACCGCCCGCACATTAAAAGAATTTTTGATGTCGGGCGATGTTTGGGAAGTCAAATAATTCATCTATTTAAATTTACAAATTAAAAAAGTTATGCAAAAATTATGTTTTAAGAAAATCTTATGGCTCGGCAGTCTGTTTGCCGCAGCATTTTTTGTGTGTACCGGTTGCAACAAACGACCGGCTGTGATCGAACATCCTGTCTTTGATGTTTGGAATTCTACTACGCTCGAAATCGCTCAAATAGAATTGAACGATTCGGCAACTGTCTTGCACATCGAAGCTTACTATCGCGCCGGCTCTTGGATTCGGATCGACGAAGCATCGTATTTGACGCCTTCCAACGACCATACGCGGAAGTTTCCCGTCGTCAGCGCCGAAGGCATCGAACTGTCGAAAGAAATACTTATCCCCGACTCCGGCAAAGTAGCTTTTAAACTGTATTTTCCGGCAATACCCGCCGACGTCAAGAAAGTTGATTTCTATGAAAGCGACTGCGAACAGTGTTTCAAGATTTGGGGTATCGCGCTGACCGACAATGCCAAAACGGCAATCCTTCCTGCGCCGAAAACAAAACCTTTGGCTGCCTTGCCGACTATCGCTTACTCCAACACGCCGGCAAAAATCAGCGGACGCTTGGCTGGCTATACGCCCGATATTTTCGCTGCCAAAGGTATCAAACTGTCTTTCAATGACATACTTTCCGGTGAAAACAAAGACATTACGCTGACATTAGCCGACGACGGCAGTTTTACAGGCGAAATTCCGGTGCATTTCCCGACTATCGTACAAACAGCTGACGCGGAATTTCTCGTCGTTCCGGGTCAGGAAACCAAACTCACGGTGGATCTATGCAAACAAAGCCGCTGGAAATCCCGCATCCGCGCCGACAAACAACCAAGCGATTCAAACTATCTCTATGTCGATAATGGATTGGCAGCAAACAAAATCCCTACCTTGTTCGGCGAAGCCTTCGGAAAAATCCCCAACGATATCACGCCTGAAGATTTTTCCAAATTCATTTCGGAACAACTCAGCCTCAAACTCGAAGAAGTACAACAGATCAGCAATCCCGTAGAAAAAACATTAGCAGCAGGCTATATCAAAACACAAGCCGCCTACGCACTGTTGATGTACAAATCGGTGAACCGCAATGCCATCGGCATTCAACTTCCGATGTCTTATTACGCTCCATTAAAAGACTGGATATCAGACATTAGCATAGTATCTGACGTTTATTCGCCGTTCCTGAAAGCATTTGTCTCCACGTTGGCTCCGGCAACAACAGACATCAAAGAAAAATTTGACGCCTTCAAAGCCGCCGCCACACCCATCATCGGCGAACAAAACCTGCTTTTCGACCTCGCGCTGACACAACTCTACGTCGCCAAACAACAAACGACGCCATTCGACGACGCTGCTTTGGCTGAGATTCAGACTGCTTTTGCGCATGCGCCCCAATATGCCGAATGGCTGACCGCCCAAAATGAGCATATCAAACAACAGTTGGCAAGCATCGCTTCACTCTCCAAACCCGTACCCGACGTTGCCGACGACAAAGTTTTGGACGCAATCATCGCCAACTACAAAGGCAAACGGGTAATGGTCGATTATTGGGCTACTTGGTGCGGACCCTGCCGTCAAGCAATGGAAACCATCAAACCGGTCAAAGCCGAATACGCCGACAGCGACGTGGTTTTCGTCTATCTGACCAGCCCCTCTTCAAAAGCAGTTCTGTGGGCGGAAATGATTCCAAATATTCACGGCGAACATTACTGGTTGAGCACATCGCAATGGAAATATATCTGCGATAAATTCGCTATCAGAGGCATCCCTACTTATCAAATTTATAATAAGGAGGGCAAATTGACCAAACAGTACACCGGCTATCCGGGCAACGACGAAATTAAGAATATCTTGGAATCGGTACGATAAGCACCGGATTCCGTCAAGTATGATTTACGAAATTAAAGCGCCCGCCACCATACAGACGTCCGTCAGACTTCCGGCGTCGAAAAGTATCAGCAATCGGGCTTTGATTTTGAACGCATTGAGTAAGAGTCGCTATCCGATTGATAATCTGTCGGATAGCGATGATACTTATGTCTTGCGCCAAGCTTTATCCGCCGATGCCGACCAAGTCGATATCGGCGCAGCAGGTACGGCGATGCGTTTCCTGACTGCCTTTTTTGCACAATCGGACGGCGACCGACTGCTGACCGGCACCCCGCGAATGAAACAACGCCCCATCGCCATCCTGGTCGATGCCTTGCGCGAACTGGGCGCTAATATTCGTTACACCGAAAAAGAGGGTTTTCCACCCCTGCATATTCACGGACAAAAACTCTCGGGTGGCGAAATCTGTCTGAACGGAGGCGTCAGTTCACAATATATTTCCGCGCTGATGATGATTGCTCCCTGCCTCCGACAAGGCTTGAGTTTGCACCTCGAAAGCAATATCGTTTCTCGCCCCTATATCCGTATGACCGCCGGACTGATGGCAATTTTCGGCGTCAAAACCGATTGGCACGACAATGTGATTCGCATCGCACCGCAAAGCTACACGCCCGTTCCGTTTCGCGTCGAAAGCGACTGGTCGGCAGCGTCTTACTGGTACGAAATTCAAAGCTTGATGCCTCATGCGCAGGTCGATCTGCAAGGCTTGGAAAAAGACAGTCTGCAAGGCGACGCCCAAACGCCAATCATTTTTTCGGCAATGGCGCAAGCAAAAAACAGCTTTATTTATGATTTTACGGATGTGCCTGATTTGGCGCAAACTTTGGTCGTAACATGCTGTCTCACCGGCAAAACGTTTCGTTTTTCAGGCTTGCAAAGTCTGCGCATCAAAGAAACCGACCGTATGACAGCTTTGCAAAACGAACTGAAAAAATTAGGTTATCTCATTCATATAGAATCAGATAGCGAATTGTCGTGGAAGGGAGAACATTGCGAAGCGTCGCTCCAACCGGCGACCATAGCCACTTACGAAGACCACCGGATGGCGATGGCATTTGCGCCCGCTTGTCTGAAAACAGGCGCCGTTCGCATTGCCGACCCGCAAGTTGTCAGCAAATCGTATCCGCATTACTGGGACGATTTACGCGCCGCCGGATTTAAAATTACCGAAATCGCATGAAACTGAAAAATCTCTTTCAATCGGATACGCGCACCGGCGGCGACCCCTTTGCACGAGACGCCGACGAAGCTTGTTGCGGACAACACGCCGTCTGCCTCAAAGACCGTTTGCAACAAGCCGTTACGCAGGAAATCATCTACTACGACGATGAAGAATTAGACGCATTCCGATACCGCGCAGCCGACACTTATACCGACGACGAGATCGCCCAATTTGAAGAAGTGTTGCATACCATGCTGCCCGAAGATGTAACAGGTTGGCTGTGCAGCCTTCAGATGCGCGGCATCGAATTGCCCGATGCACTCAAATCGGAAGTGATATTACTGATAGACAATTAAACGACAATGATTAATTTTATACTGATATTTCTTTGTATTTCAGCAGGTTTCGTGATGTCGCGCACAAAAATGTTGCCTGCCGATGCCCACAAAAGCGTCAATGCCTGGATACTTTACATCGCTTTGCCTGCGCTTTCCTTGCGCTTTGTTCCGGCAATCGAATGGAGCAGCGATATTCTGTTTCCGATACTCGTTCCGTTTGTGGTTTGGGGCGGTGCGTGGCTGTTTGTGCATCTGTATGACCACAAAAAACGCCTGTCGGCAGGCTCACATACGGCTTTGTTCATCACTTGCGGGCTGGGCAATACGGCATTTATAGGTTTCCCGATGATTGCCGCTTTCTATGGCGAATCGGAAATTCATCACGCCGTTGTGATCGATCAGCTGACTTTCATTTTATTTGCAACATTAGGCGTCATCACTATTTTACGCACTGCCTCCGAACAATCGCACAAAGTCAGCGTAGCCTCCGTGTTGAAAAAAGTGTTTCGTTTTCCGCCCTTCGACGCCTGTATTTTGGCGCTGATATTGCCGCATTTCTTCGATATTTCCATCATCAATCCCTTGTTAGACAAATTGGTAGCCACCATGTCGCCGATGGCATTGTTTTCTATCGGCTTACAACTGAAATTGGGCGCTTTCAAACAAGAATGGCGCTTGGTGTCGGCTGGTCTGTTTTACAAATTACTGCTTGCGCCTTTTCTCGTGCTGTTGGTGGCGCTCGTCCTCCATTCCAAAGGCAAAATGGCAAGCATCGGCGTATTCGAAGCGGGTATGTCGTCGCACATCACCGCAAGTTTATTGGCAAGTCAATACAACCTGAATCCACGCTACTGCTCGCTGGTGGTCGGAATGGGAATTTTGTTGAGTTTTATCACGTCGGCGGGCTGGTATTTTGCCACCGGACTGCTACTTGTCGAATAATTTGTCTAAGTCGAATGTGGCGTACAAAGCTTGTTCGTGATAGAGTTTGTGTTCCGTAAGGTGCAGAGAATAAACGAGTTTTACTTGCGCAAGGTCTGTTTTGATAAAACGATAATACAAATCGCTGCGGTTGTATTTTTCGGAATGATACAAAGGATCTCCCCAATAGAGCCTCGAGCCGTATTCGCCGTAAAAAACCTGCTGACCGCCGCCCAAATAACAGCTGTTGAACAATCCGACACCGCACTTTTCTATCCTTATTTCCGACAACAAACCTTGCGGCGTGTGCCATTGATGTGCCAATCTGTCCCGCTCTAAAGCTACCGCCCATCCGACATTGACGTCTAATAGATCCAAACCGATCATCGCCGACAAATCTACACCTAATTGTGTCAATATCAATCCGTTATCGTGCACAGCGTCATGAACCGACGGATCATCTATGCCGGCGTAATGAAACATATAGCCGAAATGTTGCGCATAGAGCCACGAGGGTTGAAACCTCCCTGACCACGCCATAAAAAAACTTTCATGCTGTGTGAAACTTTTGCGTCCCGTCCAATCGAGCCAAGCATTAATGAAATGTTTCTTCTGTGAATATTCCAACAAAAAACCATTGACAACCGGACGATAATTGTTGATCGAATCCTGAAAAAACATTCGCGGATAGCGGTCGATTGATCCGCGACGCGGAAAAGCGCCCATCAAAAACCGCAAAAGCTTGCCGTCATATTCATAATACGCGATCAGGTCTGAAAAATCAATGATTTGCGAAGAACCGAACTCGTGCAAAACATCAAAACCGGCATAAACACGGTGTTTGTCCGCATACTGCAAGCCGATTTCGGGCGCCAAATGTACGCCAGCCATTGTTTGAGCGGTTTGTAAGGCTGATCCCGAAAATTCTGTGTTATCGAAAAAAGAATGTACTCCGGCTTTCCAAACCCAATCTTGGGCATCACTTGCCGCCGAACAGCAACACAGAGAGAACAATAGGATAAAGTTTTTCATGTGAATGTTTTGAAAGAAGAGCCACTGACGAGACTCGAACTCGTGACCTGCGCGTTACGAATGCGCTGCTCTACCGACTGAGCTACGGTGGCTTGTTGCTTTCGAGTGTGCAAAGGTAATATAAATATTTGAAAATAAAAAGCAGATACTTGAAATTTGCGAAATTTTATGTACATTTGCAGTCTAAATTGCTCTTAATGAAATACGGCAACATCCGCGAAGAAGAACTGAAAAACAAAGTCGCACACGACTTTTTCAAAGGCTTTGATTGCACCGAAATCAAAGGGTGCATCGATTTTGCCGTAGCCCCCCTTAATCCCCCCACAGGGGGGAATTTCCCCTCCCCTTGCGGGGGAGGCCGGGAGGAGGCTATACTTTGGGCAGAAGCCAAATCACGCCCAACCGACCTTTTCGCGATGTTTGCCCAACTGATTCTCACTATCGGCAAGGCGCGGACTTTCGACAAAATTATGCCGCCAAAGTTTCTCGGCGCCTTCGACAGCGAAAAAATCGCCTTCGTGCCGTATTACGAAATTCAGGAACTTTTCTATCTCAACGATTTCAATTGGAACGTAACATCTTCAAATACAGCGACAAAAGAGTTTCAACTGATTAAGACAAAAGTCGAAAACGCTCTGACCGCCGCCCCCTGGCAAACGTTTCTGTTTTATTTCGAGAAAGACGAAAAAGAACTTCGGCGTTTTATCAAGGAGAATTTCACAAACCGTCATTGCGGGCTTGACCCGCAATCCCCCGTAAAACTGCGAATCGACAAAAACAATTTCAAAATCATTTTCAATAAATGGGCTGAAAGCGTGATGCCTACGATTGCGGTGGATTGGGAAAAAGCAAAGAAAAACGGAATTATTGCGGGCGATTTTTATTTGGCTGATTTGCTTTCGGAAAACAACAAAACGTTGAAAGAAAAACTTTTTGTCTTACTGCAAAACAATTTTTACGAAATTGACCGCCATTTGAACGAAATGGAGTTTTTCACTTCTTCGCGTGTTGTATTTAAAGATAAACAAAAGGCGCACAATGCTTT
>JAISUM010000021.1 GCA_031272095.1 Candidatus Symbiothrix sp.
TTCGACACCCGGATTGATCCGGGTTTGTATAACGGCATACCAAGTTCCCAGATCGGTATCCGGGTCTGAAAGTGTGATGCGTTTATTTTGGCTTAGGTATCCCGTTTGCCCGTAATCGAATTGGCTTTGATGCACGCCATTTTTGAACCACAGCACCATGTCGTCGGGCTGCACATTCAGCACCTGCAAATAGACGGGGTTGCTTCCGCAGATCACGCCGTTGTCTTCTACTTCCTTAATTTCAGTAACTTCGGCATATACCGCGCCTTGTGTGCAGTAAGTCTGGTCGTTGCCCATAAACGTAATGTTCGACGCGGTATAGACGTGTTCGCCGCAGTCCGCTCCCTGCTGATAGAACACCCAAGTGCCGGTTTTTCCGCAGGGATTGATCACCTGCACGACTGCCTGTCGCATCTGTCCGAGCGGATTGGGCGAGAATTGCAGGTCAAATTCTTTCGTCGGCGACGAGACCGGCGTGATGTGCGCCTCGCCGGAAAGGACAATAAACTGATAGTCGCCCGAATTGTCGCAATCGGGGTCGTCGATCACGGCATGCACATCATACCCGCCGGCGGCACACAAGGCGGTTTCGCGGGTGAGCGCCGAATCGCCCACCGTAGTGAGCGTCATCGTCGAAGTCGCCCCGCCGACGGGCAACCACTTGCTGCCGTCCCAGACGAATTCGCCGACGAAGCCGCCACCGCCTTTGGTAGTTTTCGATGTGTTGTAAACCAGCATCCCTTTGGCGGCTTTCACAGTGCCGTCGTCAGACAGGGCTTGCAGCTGAAAGACAGACACATCGTCTAATTCTACTCTGGGCAACAAAAAGCCCAACTCATAACCCGATTGCGAAATATCTAATATCGCTCCCGGATGCGGATTGTTCAACGATCCGATATTTACTTGCGCTTGCGCGACTGTGCCTGCAACAAGGCAGACAAACATAACTGTAATGAATCTTTTTCTCATTGTTGAAATTTTAAATTCGATTCTTAAAATCACGCAAAAGTACGCTTTGTCCGACAAAACGGCGCAACTTTCAAAATCAATATAAACTATTTTTAAAATTTCGGAACAAAAAAAAAAAAACGATTTGTAATATATTGTTAATTATCAATGGGTTAGAGAAACGAATTTTAAAAAACGCTTGCGTTGAAAGTTTGCTGGCACCTCACCCACTGCCCATTCCCACAAGGGAGGGGAATAGGGAGAGCAGACGAATCATATAGTAGAAAAAGTTCAATAAAAACCGTCATTTGTTTTGCAACTCAATAATTATTTTGTACCTTTGGCGCTCAAATTCAACACATAGATATGAAACCTACATTATTTGTATTGGCTGCCGGAATGGGTAGCCGCTATGGTGGGCTTAAACAGTTAGATGGTTTAGGTCCCAATGGAGAGACCATTATGGATTATTCCATTTTCGATGCTGTCAGAGGCGGGTTCGGAAAAGTAGTTTTTGTGATTCGCGAGTCGTTTGAAAAAGATTTTCGCGAAAAAATCTTGAAGAAGTACGAAAATTTGATTCCGGTGGAAGTGGTCTTTCAAGAGTTAGACAAATTGCCTGCCGGTTTTAAGCTCCATCCCGAAAGAGTGAAGCCGTGGGGCACCAATCATGCGGTGATGATGGGGCAAGACGTTATTAAAGAGCCTTTTGCGGTCATCAACGCCGACGATTTCTACGGCAGAGAAAGTTTCAAGGTGCTTGCCGATTTTCTGACTTCTGTGGCAGGTAAGACCAACGAATATGCGATGGTTGGCTATCGCGTAGGCAACACTTTGTCGGAAAGCGGCTCGGTCGCTCGCGGCATCTGTGTTACCGACGAGAACGACCATCTGACTTCCGTTGTCGAACGCACTTATATCATTCGTGATAGTGACGGACAAATCAAGTATAAAGATGAGAACGATCAACTGATTCCGGTGGACGAAAATACGCCGGTATCTATGAACATGTGGGGTTTTACGCCCGAATATTTTCAATATTCCAATCAACTGTTTGTCGATTTTTTGAAAGAAAATCAGGACAAGCCCAAAGCCGAATTTTTTATTCCTTTGGTTGTCAATAATCTGATTGTAGCCGGAAAAATTACGGTGAAAGTTTTGGATACGCCCTCGAAGTGGTTTGGCGTTACTTACGCAGAAGACCGCGCCGGCGTCGTTGCCAAAATTCAATCATTGATTGACAAGGGAGAATATCCCGCCAAACTTTGGTAAATCATTTTCCTCCTATATTTTTATATGGAAACTCGTTTCTCTACCGCGAGGTATGGAGACGAGTTTATTTTTTCAGGATTTGCACGGCGCCTGACCGATAGATGACGCGCTCGATAAAGCGTTGATTCTTTGGAGCTTGCAAAATAGGGACGCCCTGCAAATTGTAATATTGTCGTTCCAAAACGTCGTTGTCATCAGGGACTGCGGCGGATATAGCGAGGGGGATATTGGCGTCGTAATAGAGTTCCATTCGCGGCACAAAAGCATTGCCGTTGTTGGCTGCCGCTGCGCCTTCCATAGAATAAAATTCTGTCCATCGGTCGCATCCGGTATTGTTCGGCACGGCTACCTGCAATAAAACGCGATTGTTTTTGACGCCGGCTTTGTACAAATTAACGTCGAAACTGACGCCGGTGTTAGCCGCCTGATTCATAGGAAGTTGCACGATTTCAGAAACATCTTCATTGTTTTCGTTGGCGGTTTCGCTGTTGCTGTTCCAAGTCATTTGAGAGATGGCGGGCAAATTGTCGGCGGCTTTTCTGATCACTACCAATTGGGTTTCGCGGTCGTTTTGTTCGTGCCGTGCGAAAGTCAATTTTAATTTTCCGCGATTGTATTGGGCGACTTGTGCGGCGGTCAAATCGAATTGCAGGTAAGTATATTGGACATACGAGGGCGAATGGTAGGTCGAATATTCCACATTCAATCGGTCGGCGGTTGCGAAATTGGTGTTTTGGGCGTTGTTGCTGTTCTCGTTGCCGCCTCTGACGTATGTATCCGCCGAAACGAGAACGGTGTTGGCAGTGAAATTGCCGGTGGTGTTGATGGCGATCTGCGTCGTGCCGGTGATTTTTAATTTTAGCGTATATTGTCCGTTGGCGTAGGTTCCGGCATTGTACGCTTGATAATTGACGCTGACGTTAGGAGTAAATCCGTTTTCGACGCTGTAAGTGATTTCTATTTCGGAATCGGCAGCTGCTTGAAAGCTTGTGCCGACGACAGCATTGGCGGGCGATTTGATTTCGGCGCTCACGAAAGCATTGGCATTGACGACGACGTCATAAAAACTGACCGGAATAAAATCAAAACTGTAATCGCAATGAGGCGTCGTTTTCGCCCAATATTTGGCGGTTGATTCGGGCGAGAGGTATAGATATTTATCTGTTCCTTCCAATTTGGTGCGGTTGTAGATATTGAATCCTGCGACGTTTTGTCCGCCTTCGACAAAAGCCATCGCATAATTATTTCCATCGCTGTAGCCGGAGCCTGTGGCGACCGTGCTGCCATCGCCGCCCACGACTTTCATACGGTTTCCGGTTTTGCTGCGCAGTTCAAAATTACCGAGATGATGATTTTTTATTTGCCAGAATTGTCCTTGATGGTTGGGCGACAGCGTTTCGGTCGTAACGGTGGAATTGCTGCCGTTGTCCTGCAAAACTTTGCCGTAGGTGGCGTCGGGGCGCGTCGAAACCAAATAATACCAATGTTCGTCGCCGGACAAAGAGGTCTGTGGAGCGGGCAAGAACAGCATAGCGGTACCGTTGTTTCCGGTGGTTTTGTTCGGATCCGTCCAGAGATTGGCGGCGTTGTCGTAATGGGCGAAAATTTTGCTTGCATCGCCGTTCTGATTCAGTTGCCAATAGCCGTTCCAGCTGCCTCGTTGCTGCGTAATGCTCCATGTGCAAGTCGTTGTGGAGGCTTGTGCGCCATTGAGATAGCGCCCGTTTTGCGAAACGATATAGTATTTTCCTGATGATGCCGGAACGATTTTCCAACGCAATTTCATCTGATTTTCTTTATTGTCGTAAATAAATTTTGTATCTAATGCGACGTCGGTGTTAGCGCCTGCATCGGACACATAATAGGGTGGGGCATCGGTTTCTGCGGCGCTGTTCGATTTCATAAAGGCGAGATAATACCAATTTTCGATGCCTGCGCCGACAGTCAGCGAGGTGCTTGTGCGCACGCCGTCCGGCAGCGTTTTCCCGACGCTACCCACATTGAAATTGTGGATGCGTTTGTTGATCGTCTGATTGAACTGGTTGGTAGTCGCCGTGATATTATCGAACCAGAAGACGGGCGTTTTTTCGAGCCAGCTTTCAAAACGGCTGTCGTCGGCAACGCGATAGTTAAATTCGTTTGCCATTGTTTCCAAATTGTCGCCGCTGCTTGACGTGCGTTGTGCCTGCATAATCCGCAGACGGTCTTTATAGGACGACCAGTTGTTGGCGATGTTTTCGGATTCGGATTGGATGCTGTTGAGCAAAGTGGTAATGTTGTTAGTGTCGTGCCAGAGGCATCTCACGCTGCTACTTGATGTATAAGCTTGGTGAGCGGATCCGGAACTGTTTAAGCAAAACAGTACGATGCCCGAACTGTCGTCGGCGCCGATCACATCGCCGTAGGTCAGGTCTTTCAGCGCTTTGGTGTTGGGGTTGAAATGAATATAGTCGAAAATGTTTTTGTCTTCGTATTTCACGTTGGCAATATAATTCCAGAGCGAGGTATAGTTGGAGCCGTTGAGATGCACCGCCGATTCGGGCCAGATATAAAGGATAACCACTTCGCGTTTATTTTCGGACACAAAACGCAGGATATTTTTCAGATAACTGCTCAAAACATCCGACATTTTGGCGTGCATAGTGTACCATGTTCCTTCGTCGGGATGATAGCATATTCGCGTGTCGAACAACCGACAGCCGTAGCGAGCCATTTCGTAACCATCTGTAAATTGAGCTTTTGCGCCTTTGGCAATGGTTGAACCGGCGATCCAGTCTATCAGTTTCAGGCTCGAATAATTATCATCGCCCGGATCGAGTGGCGAGCTGCTTGTTATTTTGTGCGTAAAAGCATCGTGGGCGCCCAGCATGGCGATATCAACGATTCTCGCATCGGAACGAAACACACTGTATTGCATCGCGTGCGGACAGTAATTCAAACGGTTGCTCGCGAAATCGCTTTCCGAAATCCATTTGGCATAAAGCGTTTTATTGCTTGATACGGCGTAGGGAAAAAGAACAGGTAAGCCGCTGCCGTCGCTTGTTTCGTACCATCCGGCAAACAAGTAGCCCGGTTTGACTGCCGGACCCGGATAGGTGATTTTTCCGGCGGAATTGCTTGTTTGGGCTTCGATACGGGAGCCGCCCTGACTGTTAAAAGTTACGACTACGGAAGCCGATAAAGAGCTGCATAAACAGCATAAAAACAACAAGATAAATGACTGTATAGTTTTTCTTCTCATATCTGTAATAGAAATAATTTTCGCTTAAATAGTTTGCAAAGATAGTCATAATAATTGAAATTTTATTACTTTTGTTCCCTGATAATGTCATAATATCCGAAAAATATGCTTGTTTTTCCGAATGCCAAAATTAATTTAGGCTTAAATGTGGTGGCGCGTCGTCCGGATGGCTATCACGATATTGAAACGGTTTTTTATCCGATTCCCGTGTGTGATGCTTTGGAAATGGTGCCTGCTGTGAGCGGTAGCACTACCTTTTCGCCTTCTGGTATTGCGGTGGATTGCGCTCCCGAAACCAATTTGGTGATGAAAGCTTATCGTTTATTGCAAGTCGATTTTCCGTTGCCGGAAGTAGATATTTACTTGCAAAAACACATTCCGTTTGGGGCGGGCTTGGGGGGCGGCTCTGCGGATGCGGCGTTCGCTTTACGTTTGCTGAACGATTTTGCCGATTTGCATCTTTCGACGGAACAATTAGAAAATTACGCGGTCAAGATTGGCGCCGACTGTCCGTTTTTTATTCGCGACATGCCTGTTTTTGCGCAGGGGATTGGCAATATTTTTTCGCAGATAGACTTGTCGTTGGCGGGCTATTATTTTGTTTTGGTCAAGCCGGATATTCATGTATCGACGCAAGCTGCTTATCAGGGCGTCAAAGCGCAAGCTCCGAAGGAATCCGTTATCGATATCATCCGTCGGCCGGTTGATACTTGGCATTTGCACCTGCATAATGATTTTGAGAACGGCGTTTTTGCGCAATATCCCGCTATTGGGCAGATCAAAGAAGCGTTATACCGACAAGGTGCGATTTACGCTGCGATGTCGGGGTCGGGATCGGCTGTTTTCGGCTTGTTTTATAGAGAGTTAGATGTGGCGTCGGTTTTCCCTGACTGTTGGGTTTTCGGCGATTATTTGTGGGAATAGTATTTGCGACGGGCAATTTTCTTTTCGATCAGTTTAACGCTTTCATTTTCGGATAGATAGACGATTTTTGCTCGTTCCCATTGTTCGACTGCCGCATCAATTTCACCGGCTTTATAGAGAATATCGCCGTAATGTTCCAACATTTCGCCGTTAGTGCGCGTTGCTTTTTCGAGGGCGCGTTCGATATAGGTTTTTGCTAATGCAATTTTGCCTCGTTGAAAAAACACCCACGCATAAGTATCCAAATAGGTAGCATTGTCGGGTTCGATTTGTGTAGCGAGCGTTGCCATTTTTTCGGCTTTTTCCAAATCGCTTTTGTCCAAAGATAAAAAATAGGCATAATTGTTCAATGCGGCGACATTGTTTTCGTTGTACTGCAAGGCTGTTTCGTAGGCATTATATGCTTTTTTCTTTTTGCCCATCAAGTAATAGAGGTCGGCGATTTGTGTGGCGAAGATCGACAGATAGTGTGCATTTTCCTGTTGGTCTTGCAGGTTGTTCATCGCCGTTTGAAAGGTCTGCATCGCCGCCTGATAGTCTTCTTGCATAAAATAAGTCATTCCGGCATAATAATAGAAATCAGGCACATCGGGAAAAAGTTGTTGCGCTTGTTCCGAGAGAGCGATGATGTTTGCCGTATCCTGCTCATTGACGGCGATGGTTAGCAGCGAAGCCCAGTTGGTCATATCGTCCGGAACCACTTCCGTAAGGTATTGCAGATGAGGTTTGGCTTCGTCGAACTGTTTTTGGTGCATATAGAGGCTACTCAAATAGGCATGCCATTCCGGATTTTGCGGATCCGATTGCAGCAGCCATTTAAAGGTGGTGATTGCCTCTTCGTTTTGACCGGATTCCAAACAAAGTTCGGCATAGTTTTTTCGATAGACGGCATTATCGGGGGCATAGCGGACGGCTTTTTGCAAAGCATTCCAAGCCTGCTCCTTCTTGTTCAGCCAGAGCTGATAATGCGAAATTTCAAACCAAGCTGCTGCCATCGTTGAATCTTCCGCCAATGCTGCTTGCAAATCCTGAAAAGCCTGTTCGTGTGCATCGTTGTATTTGTGTCGCAAAGACGACAGGAACAGGCTGTCGGCTTTTTGTCCCCATGCCGATCCTGCCAGCGTCAGCCCTATTGCTACTATAATAAGTGTTTTTTTCATCACTAATCACTAATCACTAATCACTAATCACTAATCACTAATCACTAATCACTAACTAACTATTCCCCGTGTGTCCAAAGCCGCCTGCGCCGCGTTCGGTGGCGTTGAGTTCGGCGACTGTTTGCCATTCGACGCGCTCGTGTTTAGTAACGATCATTTGGCAGATGCGTTCGCCGTCGTTGATAGTAAACGGATCTTTCGACAGATTGATGACGATCACTTTGATTTCTCCGCGATAATCGGCGTCGATCGTGCCGGGCGTATTGACTAAGGAGATGCCGTGTTTGATCGCCAAGCCGCTACGGGGGCGGATTTGCGCTTCGTATCCGACGGGCAGTTCGATAAACAAGCCGGTAGGGATCAGTGCGCGTTCCAGCGATTGCAGGACGACCGGCGCCTCTAAATTGGCACGGAGATCCAAGCCTGCCGATTGTGCCGTTTCGTATTCGGGCAAGGCGTGTTTTGATTGATTGATGACTTTTAGTTTCATTATTTAATGTGCTGATTATTTTTCCTTTTCGTAAGCTTCGACGATGCGTTGCACCAATTTGTGGCGAATGATGTCTTTTTTGCCCAGTTCGATGAGTGCAATACCCGGAATATTTTTCAATATTTGAATGGCATGAATCAAGCCTGACTGTTGCGAGGGGGGGAGGTCGATCTGCGTAATGTCGCCGGTGATAATCATTTTGGCGTTCATTCCCATGCGTGTCAGAAACATTTTGATTTGTTGGCGACTGGTATTTTGGGCTTCGTCGAGGATGATGATGGCGTCGCTGAGCGTGCGTCCGCGCATAAAAGCAAGGGGTGCTATCTGGATGACCTTATTTTCGATGTATTCTTTCAGTTTGGCGGCGGGGATCATATCTTCCAACGCATCGTAGAGGGGCTGCAGATAGGGATCGATTTTTTCTTTCATATCGCCGGGCAAAAATCCGAGTTTTTCGCCGGCTTCGACTGCCGGACGGCTGAGTATGATTTTTCGGACTTCCTTGTTTTTCAATGCTCTGACTGCCAATGCGATAGCGGTATAAGTTTTGCCCGATCCGGCGGGTCCGATGGCGAACAGCATATCGTTGGTTTCGTATTCGCGCACGAGACGTTGCTGGTTTTCGGAACGTGCAGTGATCGGTCGCCCGTTGATGCCGTAGATGATCAGATTGTCGAGTTTATCGCTCATCAGCCCCTCGCTTTGCCCTTTGACGATTTGCCGGATAGCGTCTTCGGTCAGGATATTGAATTTGAGGGCGTAAGATTCGAGGGCGTGCAGCCGTTCTTCAAAAGCGGTCAGTTCTACCTCGTCGCCAATGGCTTTGAGCGTATTGCCGCGTGCGATGATCTTCAGTTTGGGATACAATGTTTTGATCAACTGAATGTTACATCCGGCTGCGCCACAAAAAACTGCGGGGTCTATCGTTTCTAAAATAAAGATGCGTTCTATCATATTGTTTTATAAGGCTGCAAAGGTACAAAAAAATAATGACAAAATAGTGGTGAGTGATTAGTGGTGAGTGATTAGTGGTTAGTGGTTAGTGATTTCATTTATGATTTATCGGATAACTATCCGTTTTTCAAAAAAAAATATGTAAATTTGCGCTCTGAATCAATAATGATGCTAAAAAAATATCTTTTTCTACTGATGCTTTTGCTTGGGTGCTTGCCGGAGACGGTGGCGCAAGCGTTTAGTTTTCGTCATTTCGATATTGCCGACGGCTTGTCCAATAATACGGTGAAATGTATCACGCAAGACGAACAGGGCTTTGTCTGGTTTGGCACTTTCTACGGATTATGCCGTTTTGATGGTATCAATTTTACGGTTTACACACATCGTGACAACGACAGTTTTTCGATCGTCGGTAACAGCATCACCTCGCTTGTAGCGACTCAGGAAGGCGTTTTTGTCGGAACACTCAACGGACTGGATTTTTTCTCCGTAACAGAAAATCGCATCTGTCATTGTCGCCAAATGTTGCCGACGGGCGAAAGTCTGCCTATGAACAAAGAAATCAAATCGGTGATGGCTACAAACAACAACATATTTGTATTGAACGCATCCGGCGAGATTTTGAAACACTGCGGTGGCTGCGATTTTGAATTGTGCGATTACAATATCAACGGGCTGTTGTTGGCGATTTGCGACTACCGCGAAGGTATGATCGTGGCGCAAACTTCCGACGCTTTGTATTTGATAGACGCCAAGAATCACGCCATTATCAGCGAATTGGTGCATAAGACGATGCTGTGGGACGATAACAATCTCTATTACAGCCGCAACACCAATTTGATTTTTGCCGGTTACGGTATCGGACATGCGACCGATGTTTTCGGCGTGGATAGCATTTCCAATCAAATCACAAAGTCAAACTTTCATGCTCCGGCGGACGTCAAAACCGTTTTCGATTATAAGGATGCCACGCTATTTGGCACCGACGGCAAAGGCTTGATCTGTTTGCGGCAGGGCAAAACCACCTCTTGTACGCCACTAAACAGCGATATCAGCAGCGATGCCATCCATGCACTGTTTGCCGACAGGGAGGGCAATCTGTGGGTAGGAACTTATCGTGGCGGTGCGAATCTCTATTCGACGCATTACGAATGGTTTCGGACTTTAAGCGAAAAAAGCGGACAGCTGACGCACAAAATCGTTACAGCTGTAGTCGCCGACGACAGGCAGATCTATATCGGTTTGGATGGTGGAGGCTTGAATGTCTATGATTGTCAGACAGGCAAAACGACCGTTTATAACAGCCGCAACAGCGCTATTGCAGGCGACAATATCCTCTCGTTGATTGCGGACAGTCCATACGTCTGGATGGGCATATACGGAAAAGGTTTGTGCCGATTTTCACCGGACGGAAAGTCTTTCAAAACCTACGCGCTGCCATCGATCAACGGAACGGTCAATCCCAATTATATTTGGGCAATCCGTTCGGACAGTGAAGGCAATATCTGGATAGTTGGGCGCGATGTATATGTCTTCAACATTGAAACAGAAACATTTACGGCTATCAACGCACTGAAAAATGCTTATTCGTCGGGCATCGTTTTCGACAAAGAGCATATCTGGGTCAGCTCCGGACGATCGGGATTATACCAATTAGACAGAAACACGCGAAAAGTGATTCGTCGCTATTCGTACGACAGCAAAGAATCGCCCTTGATTAGCAATGACATCCGTTATTTGTATCAGGATTCCGAAAATAATATCTGGTTTTCGGCGCAATATGAAGGCTTGTTCAAATTGGACAAAAGCAACGACAGCATCATCGCTTACGGCGAAAAAGAGAGTTTGACCGACAAAAATGTTACGGCAATGGCAGAAGACGCCGCAGGATATTACTGGATTGGCACGCAAAACGGTTTTTTTCGTTTCAATCCGAAAACCGAAACTTTCATCCGTTTTGGCAAAGGCGAAAATCTGTCGGCAACGCAATTCAATTACAATGCCTGCTATCAGCACAACGGCACGCTGTATTTCGGCACCACCGACGGGCTGATTTATTTTGAACCCGCAAAAATCAAATATACGACCACGTCGCGACAGGTTTATTTCACCCGCTTGCAATTGCTGAATGATGCGCAAACGATAGATTTGTCCGCCGAAAATCGGAACGAGATCCGGTTGTCTTATCGTCAAAACTTTTTTTCGATCGATTTTACGGTACCCGAATTGCAAACGCCCGACAAAATATTTTTCGCTTGCATGATGCGTAATTTTGAACCGAACTGGCGCGACGTCCGGCAGCAACGACAAGTCGTATATACCAACGTTTCGCCGGGTAAATATGTTTTTTGTGTCCGTATGACCGACTGCGAAGGGCAATGGAATGATCATTTCGCATCGCTGTCCATCGTGATTGATCCGCCCTGGTGGCGCACGGTGTGGGCATATTGTTTATGGGCGCTCTTGTTCTGCGGAGGCATCTATCTGATTTACCGTTTCTATCGTCGCGAAATGGCGATCAAATCTTTAGTCAGGGTAAAAGAAATAGAGAAGGACATGGAAAAAGAGCTGGAGCGAAATATCAGCGAACAAAAACTGCGCTTTTTCACCAATATCAGCCACGAATTTCGTACGCCGCTTAGCCTGATCCTTTCTCCTTTGGATGCGCTGATCAGAAGCACCGACAACGAGGTGTTGCGTTCCAAACTGTCGAAAATCTACAAGAACGCCAAAGATTTGCTGCATTTGGTCAATCAGTTGCTCGATTTCAAAAAATTGGAAATGCAGGGCGAAAAATTGAAACTTGCTTACGGCGATTTGGTGGAATTTTTGGATACTGTTTTCCTGACTTTCAAAGACATCGCCGACGACGAGCAGAAAGATTTGAATTTGTCGGTGAAAATGGAAAGTCTCTATATGGTTTTCGATCACGACAAGGTATGGAATATATTGAACAACCTCTTGTCGAATGCTTTCAAATATACCGAAAGCGGCGCACAAATCACCCTTTCCGTTAAGAAAACGACGATCGACGGGCGCAGTTATGCGCATATTCAGGTTTCGGATACGGGAAAAGGCATTTCGGCGGAAAAATTGCCGCATATTTTCGACCGTTTTTATCAGGTAGAAAATACGAAAAGTAGCACACAGGGTAGCGGTATCGGTTTGCATTTGGTCAAAGAATACATCAATATGCACGAAGGAAAAATCGAAGTCGAGAGCTTTGTTGAGCAGGGTTCGACTTTCTCCGTCTATTTGCCTGTAGATTTGAAAGCAGACAGTCCGGCGCATGTCGCACCCGAACCGGCGCCGATTGAAAGAGAAGACCATAGGGAATTGCCGACAAACAACGACGCTAACCAAAAAACGCTGTTGATTGTAGAAGACAACGACGAATTTCGACAATTTTTAACGGAACAGTTAGAAAACTCCTACCGGATTGTCTCGGCAACGGATGGTGAAGAAGGCGAGCAGCAGGCATTGAAAGAGTCGCCCGACCTGATCATTTCCGACATCATTATGCCAAAAGTGGATGGCGTCGAACTCTGCCACCGCATCAAAGACAATATCAGTACCTCGCACATTCCGATCATTTTGCTGACAGCCCGCGCTTCCGACGAGTCAAAGCTGTCGGGCTATGGCGCCGGAGCCGATGAATATATTTCCAAGCCCTTCAATTTCGACATTTTGTTGTTGCGCATACAAAAACTGATTGCTCAGCAGGAGGCGCGAAAAGACCAGTTCCGCAAAGCCGTCGAAATCAATCCGAGCGAAATCACCATCACCTCGTTGGACGCAAAACTGATTCAGAAAGTCTTGTCATTCATCGAAAAAAACATGAGCAATACCGAATATTTCATCGACGATTTGAGCAAAGACATCGGGATGGGCAAAACAAATCTCTACCGCAAAATTCAGTCGATCACCGGATTGTCGCCTGCGCAGTTTATCCGTTCCATCCGGTTGAAACGCGCCGCCCAATTATTGCACGACACACAGCTCAACGTTTCGGAGATTGCCGACATGGTCGGATTCAGCACCATCAAGTACTTCAATATTCACTTCAAAGACGAATTTGAACTGACGCCGACACAATACAGACAACAAAAAAAATGAATTTGTGCCATTTTTTTTGAAAAATGAGATTTTTAATCGTTAAGTGAAAAACATTTTGTACCTTTGCGTTTTGAATATTATTGTTTCATTCTTAATAAATTACAACTATGGCTGTTAAATACACCGTAAGCGAAAGAGGGAATCCGTTAAATCCCTCGCAACCGAAGAAATGGTACGCCAATGCGAAAAGCACGGGCGACATCACATTACGCGCACTAATTAAGAATTAGCAGCAATTATCAAACGAACCAAAATGATAGAAACAAATTACTCAGAAAGCCAATTACAACAACTAATAAACTCGGAAATTACTCTTCGATTATCTCGTAGTCGTAGATTTATTCCTATTCCTATCGTAATTGACCTTGTTGAAGAATTTAAATTAGGTTGGGATACTGCATTTTTTTTTCCTTGGTTATCTTTTCCACCACACCCAGACCCAGGACACAGAGGCGCGAACTTTTTTATTCAATACAAACTTTCTGACGAAATAGAAGGAAGAAACGGAAAACATTATAAGGAATGGAACGCACCATATTTGCGCTTTTTTATACCGCATAAGAAGGGTAGCAGTCTTGACTATCATCAATACGACAGACTTAAAGAAATAGCTAACGCGGGTTATCCTGTATATTATGCAACAAATCAAGTAATGGATTTTGACAACTTAAAAACATTGGTACAACAGATGAACTTACTTGACCAGACCCCATTTCTAAACGTAAATGACCTTAACAACTATCACAAAGAAGTAACATTTACACGAAATTCAACACACTTCTTACTTCATAGTGAAATTGAGAAATCAAACAAAACGACTTGGGAAAACATATATAGAAACGACAATAACAAATATACACTTAGAGAAACTATAGACTTTTTATCAAAAGTGCTGATTAGAGAAGAAGAAGAAGAAAAACAAAATACAGACAACAATAGAATTTCGTTCAATTACGAATACAACCGAATAAGTAGCAATGACGAAAACTCAAGAAAAATAATTATACAATCATATTTGGTGTCTTTTTATCTGAAACTTTATTTAAATTTGAATTGGTATTGGACAGACGGAATATAACTGCTGCTAACACGAGCTTGCTGCAAGCGGTCTGATGTTCAGCCTTGAAAGTTCCTGTGGACTGTCCGCCCTCAAGCCAAGCCCCTAACCGTTAGCAGTAAGTTTATGACGACCACAAAGACACGAAGGCACAAAGAAAAAATCCTGATAATCTTATAAATCCAGTAAAAATCGCGGTTCAAAATAGTTTTTCAACCTTCGGTTTTGCCCTTTGCGGGCTGCTCCGCTACGCCCGCCTTTGGCAAAACTCCGTTCCACTCGCTCGCCTGACTTGCCCCAGCACAGGTCAATTAATTTGAACTGGAGGCAAGGCGGAAGCCCAAAATGCTGCCGCGATTGTCGGGAGTGAGGTTGATACGATACGACACGCGCACGATCCTCGCGAAGTTGCCACAACTCCCGCCGCGATACACGCGGGAAGAGCCAGAATTTGCACCTTTCGGGTTGGTCTGCGAATCGCTACTATACTTGCCATACCAATCGCTGCACCACTCCCAAACATTGCCGCTCATATCGTAAATGCCCAATTCGTTTGCCTGCTTGGTGCCAACGGGATGAGTTCGATTTTTTATTGCCTCATCTGCCGACCAATTACTGTCATTTTTTCTGTAATCGCCTGCATTTTCATAGTACCACGCCACGTTGTCGGCTGTATTGCTGCCGCTGTATTTGTAACCACGTGATTGATTGCCTCCCCGTGCCGCAAATTCCCATTCCGCCTCCGTCGGAAGTCGGTATTTCTTGCCTGTCTGCTGGTTCAGTTTGTGGATAAATTCCTG
>JAISUM010000057.1 GCA_031272095.1 Candidatus Symbiothrix sp.
GACTGTTCGGTATCGTACAAAAGAACGGCTTTATTTGCGCAATTTTGCTGAATTGCTGTTCCAAGCGTATCAATATTTTCTTTTTCACGGATTGTTCCCGCAATCAAACTGCCGACATAGTTGCTTTTGCCCGTGCCTTCGCCACCGGTAATAAAAAGCGTGTCGCCTTTTGCAGGCAGTTGTTCGAGTCCAAAACAGTAGTTATCAGGCAAAAGACCGCCATACAGGAAACGTATATCCGAAAACGGGTGGTAGATTTTTATATGCCGCTTGCCCTGATAGCCGAACATTGGCTCATTATCAGTTGAATAAAGCGTAAATGGCTTACAGTCATTATTTTCACTGCGAAATTCTTTCAACGAAACAACTTTGTATGTTTTCAGAATTTCTGCTGTAATGCCGTACTGTGCCCAAAATTCTTTTTCTTTGACCGAAAAAGATTGAGAAACTGCGGAATAAGGTTTTTCCTTTTTCGGGGAAGGTATCGGGGAATTTTCCGGCTGTTTTTTTCCTTTGCTTTCGGGCAGCGAAACCGAAACAACAAACGAATCGTCATTTTCGTCAATTCCGAGCGACAAATCGCGGTTTATAGTTTTCAGAATTTCGATGAATTCTTTGGGATTATTGCAGTCCAAACCCCTGATTTTGCCGACAATATCAAAACAGTCGCCACTGTAAAAATCATTCCCGAAATCTTTCATCTTGTAAGTTTGACTTCGGCGGTCAAAATAGATATTGCACGATGCCTTGCGGTCTTCGTACAGCGGATTATGGAAGTTGCGCCCAACGCGCCACTGCCCCGAAATGTAGTGTTTGAAAACATCCAAGCCGTTATTTGTCCGACTTAATAGCACGTCTTTGTTCAACATTTAACTGATGATTTTTGATTAAGTCCTGTAAATGTTCCTCGCTCCGTCGAATGATGTTTTCACTCAACAGCCGCTGAATTTCGCTGATGCGGTAGAAGTTTTTCCCGCGTATTCGGGAAAAAGTAATGGCATTGGCAGCCCGCAAGCGTTGCAGTGTCTTGCTGCTGATTTTCAGAAAAGTACAAACCTCGTAACTGTCCACCAAACTGTCTTCGGGCTGTTCTTCGGCTTTACTCTGAATTGCGGCAACGAATTTTGCAATCGTATTGATTTTCGACTGCAAATCCTTAAATGCCTGTGATTCAATCGTTATTACTTCCATAAATTTTGAAGATTAAAATTTTTTGCAAAGGTCGGAAGATTGGCGAAGGTAGTTTCTAAACTTTAGAACAGAAAGGGCAAAATTTATCTGATTTACGGACTTTGAAAAATCGCAAAACGCAGATAAACAGCATCTTATGAATTAACCCAAAAAGAAAAAAAGCAGGAAAACTTGCGTTTCTTTCTAAATTTTTTATAAGCAACTGTAAAACAGAGCATTATTCGATTTTAGGCATAAAATCATATTCTTTTTGGGGTGAAAAAACGGGGAAACAGGGCAAAAAAAATTCGCGGGGAAGATATGTTGTTGAAAAAAATTGCCTGAAAGGGAAAAACTGTTTTTCGGGGTAATTGGGTATTTTAAAATGTTTAGTGCAAGGTGCAAGCATATATTTATATAAATATGCTTGCACCTTGCACTAAAGTAAAAATATGTATATCAGCGATTTAAAAAATTTGTTTTTCTCGAAAATTGTTCGTAATTTTGCAGCGTAGTTTTATGCAGACAAAGGCGAGACAAAACAAGTCAAAGATGGTCTTTGAAATCGCCCCAAGTCGTACCCCATAAGATGAAACGAAAACATAAAACGCTGTTAATTAAGAGGTTTGATTAAGTGATTATTACCCGGCAAGTGTTAGTGTCATAGACACCGCCGCATTTAGTGGGTGTAGCAGTTTGACCGATATTAATTTGCCGGAAGGGCTTGAATCGGTTGGACGTTTGGGTTTTATAGGATGTTACAATTTGGCAAGTATTACTTTTCCCAGCACGCTGAAAGAGATAGGCGCTTTTGCATTTGAAGACTGTCCTGCCTTGTATGAAATGAATACGCTCAATCCCGATCCGCAAGACATATCGGACGATGTCTTTCAGAATTTCAACCAAAGCGCTTGTACGCTGTATGTGCCGATAGGCTCGAAACTGCGCTATCAACAAGCGCCCGTCTGGAACAAATTCGGCGCGATTGTCGAACGGTCTTCATCGGGTATCGCAACACTTGCTACCGACCGCACTGTCAGTGCGACAAACGGCGGCATCGCCCTCCGCCTTTCCGAAACCACACCGGTCGCTATCTACGGCATAGCAGGCAACCGCATCTATCAATCGACCGTCAGCGGCAACACGACCATCCCGCTACGCAGTGGCGTGTATATCGTCCGCGTGGGTAGCGAAAACAGGAAGGTAGTGGTTAGTGATTAATGGTTAGTGGTTAGTGGTTAGTGATTAATGAGCCGCGTCATGGCGGACTTGATCCGCCATCCCCCTGATTCACGGTGTGCATGAGATTCCTTGCTGCGCTGCGGAATGACCGCACGCCAAATGGCTTGGAGGAGTGGTAATGAGGTAGGACAATGGGATAGTCTCACCCTTATTCTTTAAAGTTCCCTTAGTAGCAATTGGTTATTCCCCCGCCTCTCGCCCTTATTCCCTTATTTTAATAAGGGTTTGGGCTGTGGGATATTTTTCCTTGGCTACTAAGGGCGCCTTCGGAAATAAGGGTTTAAAAATCAAGGTAATCCTGCAAATCTTATGAAAATCAAGGTTCAGACAGCGCGGGATGACGCGAACATTAACCACTAATCACTAATCACTACCCACTAATAAATTGTCAGCAGATTTGGAAAAATGATAATGAAATAATCTTTGAATTTGAGAAAAAAAAATAAATTGAAATTTGCATATCATAAAATAAAGCAGTACATTTGCACACTTTTTTGAAACACATAATTCTTTGAATGAAAGAAACAGGTTTATATCATTCCGATTATGAGCATGATGCATGCGGAGTCGGACTATTGGTTGATATTCATGGCAACAAATCCCATGATATTGTAGAGAAAGGCTTGCAAGTCTTGGAAAATATGCTTCATCGCGGAGCGGAAAGCGCTGATAATAAGACCGGTGATGGCGCCGGGATTACTTTGCAGATTCCGCACGAGTTCATTCTGTTACAGGGGATTCCGGTACCGGAGCGAGGCAAATACGGCACAGGTTTGGTTTTTCTGCCGCAAGACGAAGATCAGGCTTCTTCGTGTATGGAAGTTCTGCAAAATATTATTGAGCAGGAAGGTCTGAAAATGTTGGCAGTGCGCGACGTTCCGGTCAATAGCGAAATATTGGGCGAAATTTCACGTCAAAACGAGCCGATCATCAAGCAGATATTTATTACGGGCGAAGATCGCGCCGAAGTCTTGGAACGCAAGCTCTATATTGTACGCAAAAAGATGGAGAAGAAGATCTACAAATCTTCTTTGGACGACAAACGCAGTTTTTATATTGTCAGTCTTTCGACGCAGCGTATCATCTATAAAGGTATGCTGACCTCCACGCAGTTGAGAACGTATTTTTCCGACTTGACCAATCCTTATTTTACGAGCGGATTGGCATTGGTACATTCGCGATTCAGCACCAATACTTTCCCCAGTTGGGATTTGGCGCAGCCCTTCCGTTTGTTGGGACACAACGGCGAGATCAATACCATTCGCGGCAATCGCTATTGGATGGAAGCCCGTGAAAGCGTTTTGCAGGCGCCCGAATTGGGTAAGCCCGAAGACCTTTTCCCCGTCGTGCAACCCGGAATGTCAGACAGCGCTTCTCTCGATAATGTGCTTGAATTTTTGGTGATGTCGGGCAAAACCTTGCCGCACGCCCTGTCGATCCTCGTGCCGGAAAGCTGGAACAGTAAAAATCCGATTTCGGACGAGCTGAAAGCATTTTATGAATATCACAGTATCGTGATGGAACCTTGGGACGGACCGGCGACCTTGCTTTTCACCGACGGACGCTATGCCGGAGGAATGTTAGACCGCAACGGATTGCGTCCGGCGCGTTATCTGATTACCCACAACGATATTATGGTGGTGGCTTCCGAAGCCGGCGTCTTGCCGTTTGAAGCCTCCGAAATCAAAGAAAAAGGGCGTCTGCAACCGGGGAAAATGTTGATGATCGATACGAAAAAAGGCACCGTTCATTATGACGCCGAGTTGAAAGAGGCATTGGCAAACGAATATCCCTACCGCGATTGGTTGGAAAAAAACCGTATCGTGTTGGATAATATTTCGTCGGGCAGAACCGTCAAATACGAAGTTGATAATTTAGTGGCGCATCTCAAAGCCTTTGGATATACCCGCGAAGAAGTGGAAAAAATCATTGTGCCAATGGCGTTAGAAGGCAAAGAGCCGATCGGTTCGATGGGCAATGATACGCCTTTGGCAGTGATGTCGAACAAGCCGCAACGCCTGTTCAACTATTTTCGTCAGCTTTTTGCGCAGGTAACCAACCCGCCGATTGACCCGATCAGAGAAGAATTGGTGATGTCGCTTTCGTTGTATATCGGTTGCGAAAACGATAATTTGCTCTTGCCGACGCCCGAATTGTGTAAGATGGTGCGCTTGGAAAGTCCGGTCATCAATAATTTGGAATTAGATCTTTTGACGCATCTGGGTTACAAAGGCTTCAAATCACTGAAACTGCCGATGCTGTTCAAGGTAACGGAAGACAAACGTGCCGCATCCTCGCTTGCCGATGCGTTGAACAAACTGTGTCAGCAAGCCGAAAAAGCGGTGGACGACGGTTATCATTATGTCGTGTTGAGCGACCGAGAAATCAATAAAGATATGGCGGCAATTCCGTCGCTGTTAGCGGTTTCGGCGGTGCATCACCACTTGATCGCCAAGCGCAAACGTATGCAAATTGCGATTGTCGTTGAGACGGCGGAAGCGCGTGAAGTGAATCATTTTGCGCTGCTTTTCGGATTCGGAGCGACGGCGGTCAATCCTTATATGGCTTTTGCCGTTCTGTATGACAAGGTTAAAACCCGTGAAATTCAGTTGGATTTTCATACGGCGGAAAAGAAATACATCAAAGCCATTAATAAAGGGCTGTTGAAAGTGCTGTCGAAAATGGGTATTTCGACTTTGCGCTCCTATCGCGGTGCGCAGATTTTCCAGTCGGTCGGCATCAGTCAAAAGCTGTTAGACAGCTATTTTGAAGGCATGCGCTCCCGTATGGAAGGCATCGATTTGTCGGATATCGCCCGCGACGCCCTCATCAGTCATTGGGACGCTTTCAAAGGGCAAGGCGTTGTCGATTTGAAACTTCCGGCAGTCTATCAGTTAGACAATAACGGTACCTATACCTATCGGCGCTCCGGCGAATACCACGCTTGGAATCCCGAAACGATTGCCAAACTGCAAATTGCGACGCGCACCGGCGATTATAAAAAGTTCAAAGAATATACCGATATTGTGGATAACAAGTTGCAACCGACTTTTATTCGCGATTTTATGACTTATAAACGCAACCCGATCGACATATCCGAAGTAGAGCCGGTCGAAGAAATCACCAAACGTTTCGTAACCGGCGCGATGTCCTTCGGATCCATCAGCAAAGAGGCGCACGAAGCCATTGCCGTTGCTATGAACATCCTGCACGGCAAAAGCAATACAGGAGAGGGCGGGGAAGACCCTGCCCGTTTCAAGGTCGGCGAAGACGGTTTGAATCGTCGCTCGGCGATCAAGCAGATAGCCTCCGGTCGTTTCGGCGTAACGGCAGAATATTTGGTCAATGCCGATGAAATCCAAATCAAGATTGCACAGGGTGCAAAACCCGGCGAAGGCGGTCAGCTGCCGGGCTTCAAAGTAGATAAAATCATCGCCAAAACCCGCCATTCGATTCCGGGAATTACGCTGATTTCGCCGCCGCCACATCACGATATTTATTCGATAGAAGATTTGGCGCAACTGATTTTTGATTTGAAAAACATCAATCAATATGCACGTATTTCCGTCAAATTGGTTGCTGAAAATGGCGTAGGAACGATCGCAGCAGGTGTTGCCAAAGCCAAAGCCGATCTGATCGTCATTTCCGGCGCCGATGGCGGAACGGGCGCAAGTCCGGTCAGCTCGATCAAACATGCGGGCGTTTCATGGGAATTAGGACTTGCCGAAACCCAACAGACATTGGTTTTGAACGACTTGCGACGCTTTGTTCGCCTGCAAACCGACGGACAGCTGAAATCAGGCAAAGACATCATTATGGCAGCGCTGTTCGGCGCCGAAGAATTTGGTTTTGCCACCAGCGCACTGATCGTCTTGGGTTGTGTGATGATGCGTAAATGCCATTTAAATACGTGTCCGGTGGGCGTAGCAACGCAAGATGAACGCCTCCGCGCCCGTTTCAAAGGCAAACACGAATACCTGCTGAATTATTTTCGGTTTTTGGCGGAAGAAGTACGCGAACATTTAGCGCAAATGGGTTTCCGTAATATGGATGACATCATCGGACGTTCAGACCTGCTCGAAGTGCAGCCGATAGACCTCAATGCCAAAGTCAAAAAGTTGAATTTTTCGCGCATTATGCATTTTGTCGATAACGGCAATGATATTCGCTGTACACGCTCACAAGATCATAAAATCAGTCAGGTGTTGGACAAAAATATCATCCGCAAGACCAAACCGGCGATCGAAAAATCGTTGCCGGTCGAAATGGACGTCGAAATAGAAAACACCAATCGGGCAGTAGGAGCAATGCTGTCGGGCGAAATAGCCAAACGTTATGGCAATCTCGGTTTGCAGGACAACACAATCACCGTCAATTTCAAAGGCTCTGCCGGACAAAGTTTCGGCGCGTTTTTGGCGTCCGGTATCACCTTCTATCTCGAAGGCGAGGCAAACGACTATCTTGGAAAAGGCTTGTCGGGCGGTCGTATCGCCTTGGTGCCGCCGAAAAACTCGCGCTTTGCACCCGAAGACAATATCATCGGCGGAAACACATTGCTCTATGGCGCCACTTCCGGCGAGGTCTATATCAACGGACAAGTCGGCGAACGATTCTGTGTGCGCAATTCCGGCGCTATAGCCGTTGTTGAAGGTGCAGGCGACCATTGTTGCGAATATATGACCGGCGGACGTACCGTTGTCTTGGGCGCTACCGGCAAAAACTTCGCAGCAGGAATGAGCGGTGGGCTGGCTTATGTCTTGGATATGAAAGGCAATTTCGATTATTTCTGTAATATGGAAATGGTCGAACTGACGCTGATCGAAGACAAATCGGACAGCTTGGAACTCTCTACCCTGATTTCCAAGCATTATCATTATACGCAAAGCCCTTTGGCAAAACGTATTTTGGAAAATTGGGATGAATATTCAAAGCATTTCATCAAAGTGATTCCTATCGAATACAAAAAAGTATTGCAGGAAGAAAAGATGGAAGCTATCAAACAAAAATTAGAAAATGTCGAATCGGATTATTAGAATATTATGGGAAACCCCAAAGCATTTTTAACGATAAACAGAAAAGAAGCCGGTTACAGACCTGTACATGACAGGATTGCCGACTTTGGCGAAGTAGAACAGACACTCAATTCGGAAGACCGTATGCTGCAAGCTTCGCGCTGTATGGAATGTGGCGTGCCGTTTTGTCATTGGTCTTGTCCGCTGGGAAATATCATTCCCGACTGGCAGGATCTGTTGTACAAAGGGAAATGGCAAGAAGCATATAATTTGCTGCAAACGACCAACAATTTTCCGGAATTTACCGGTCGCGTATGTCCCGCCTTGTGCGAAAAAAGTTGCGTGTTGAATCTTGAAAAACAACCGCTGACCATTCGCGAAAACGAGGCGGCTATCGCCGAACATGCCTTTTCGGAAGGCTATGTCAAACCCAATCTGCCTGCCAAACGCAGCGGGAAAAAAGTGGCGGTCGTCGGTTCCGGACCCGCAGGTTTAGCGGCAGCCGATATCTTGAATCACGCCGGACACAAAGTTACGGTCTATGAAAAAGACGAATATATCGGTGGGCTACTCCGATTGGGTATCCCCGATTTTAAATTGAACAAAGAAATTATCGAACGCCGTTTAGACGTGCTGAAAGCGGAAGAAATTGAATTTGTAACCGGCGTGGAAGTCGGGAAAAATTTGTCAGCCGAACAGCTTTTGGCGCAGTACGACGCCGTTTGTTTGGCGACAGGCGCCGGTGTGCCTCGCGATTTGCCGATCGAAGGGCGCGACTTGAAAGGCGTTTGGTTTGCGTTGGATTTTCTGAAACAACAGAATCGTTTAGTTGGCGGACAAACCGTTCCGGCAGCCGAGCTGATCTCTGCAAAAGGAAAAAATGTCTTGGTCATCGGCGGCGGCGATACCGGCTCCGATTGCGTGGGAACCTCCGTGCGGCAAAAAGCCAAATCGGTAACGCAAATCGAAATCATGCCGATGCCTCCGAAAGATGAAAATCCGGCGACGCCTTGGCCCTCCTATCCGAATATTCTGAAAACATCCAGTTCGCACAAAGAAGGCTGTGTGCGGCGCTGGTCGTTAGCGTCAAAACGCTTTATCGGCGACAAAGGCAAAGTTACCGCCGTAGAAGTCGCCGAAGTCGAATGGACGCAGGGTGCAGACGGACGCATGACGATGAAAGAGGTCGGCAAACCGGAAAAAATTCCGGCAGATTTGGTCTTGCTCTCTATGGGATTCACGCAGCCGGTACACGAAGGATTGTTAGACGATTTGGGCGTTCAATACGACGCTCGTGGCAATGTGCAAGCCCTGAAACCCAACGAATCGTCGGTGCGCAAAGTCTTTGTGGCAGGAGATGTTACCAACGGCGCAAGCTTGGTCGTCCGTGCTATCGAATCCGGCAGAAAAGCCGCCGCCGCTATCGACAAATTCTTGAGTTAAGTCGCTATGCTCGACAGCTTGGTGGAATACGGCTATGCAGGCTTGTTTTTAGCCTCTTTTTTGTCGGCAACAATTCTGCCAATGGGATCCGAAGTGGTTTTCGTCGGCTTGCTGTCTATGAATTTCGATGCGTGGTTATGTACGATTATCGCTACCACAGGCAACTGGTTGGGCGGAATGACTAACTACTATATCGGCAAAATGGGCAAAATAGAGTGGATAGAAAAATACCTGAAAACGCCCGAATCCAAAGTCCGAAAAATACAGAATTTTTTGGAAGGCAAAGGCGCAGGAATGGCATTTTTCTGCTTTCTGCCTGCGGTGGGCGACATTATCGCTATCGCTCTGGGCTACATGCGGGCGAATGTTTATATCGTGAACGTCAGTATGTTGTTGGGAAAATTCGTGCGATACGTCGCCCTGATGTACGGTCTGCATTGGATAATGGGCTGAAATTCGACATTTGACCGTTTTTTGCCTGTTATTTGACCTAATTTTCGACCTGATTGTCGGATAATTAGCCTACTTTTGCATCCGATTTCAATATATCATGAGAAAATTAATTATCATCGTCGCATTGAACGTTTCTTTGTCGGTTTCGGCGCAGTTAAAAATCAACGAATTGATGTCCAACAACGTGTCTGCCGTGATGGATGAGTCCTACAATTACAGTATGTGGGTAGAAGTCTATAACAGCGGCAACACTTCGTTGAATCTTTCTTCGTATTATTTTTCGGACGACGCCACTAACTATAAAAAATGGCAGCCGGATTCGCAAACGCTTGCCGCTAAACGCTTTGCCGTCCTTTGGTTTGAACGGGATGACCGCGCAGGACACGCCTCGTTCAAATTATCGCCCGAAGGCGGCGCTTTATACTTATCGGATGCGGCGGGCAATGTCATCGACCAAGTCTTTTATCCGCAGCAATATCGAAACGTCTCTTACGGGCGCACCACAGACGGCGTCGGCGCTTGGGCATTCTTCTATCAATACACGCTCGGCGTCGGCAATGCCGCCGGAAAAAGCGCCACAGCACGTTGCAAAAATCCGGTCTTCACCCTGCCCGGAGGCTTTTACCCAATGGGCGGAGGAAATTATATTGATTTTTATACGCCGGAAGCAGGCGACACCATTTATTTCACGAGAGATGGATCCGAACCTACGCGCAATAGTATGCCGCATACGGCAGCCCATAAATTGCTCGCCTCGACTTGCGTGGTTCGCGCCCGAACTTTTTCCGCCAATAAATTGCCCAGCGATGTGGTTACGCAGACTTATTTTTACAACGAGCGAGACTTTCACCTGCCGGTCGTTTCTATTGCCACCGATACCAAATTTTTGACCGACGACAGCATAGGCATCTACACGGTGGGCGTCAATGGAATTCCCTATCCGGGTTTGTCGGCAGCCAATTATTTTCAGGATTGGGATCGTCCGGCAAATTTTGAACTTTATGATACGACCAAAACGGCGCGTCTGAATCAGGAGTTAGACATTGCTATTTCGGGCGGCTGGACAAGAAATTTCGGGCAGAAATCCTTGAAAATCTCTCCGCGTAAGAAATTCGGCGACAACCGTTTACGTTATGATATTTTTGCGGCGACCAAACCAAATAAAAAATACAAAGACATCCAAATCCGTAATTCCGGCAACGATTTTCAAAATTCGATGATGCGCGACGCTTTTATGCAATCACTGATTATGCACCGTTTGGATGTGGATTATCAGGCTTACGAACCGGCGGTGTGCTTTATCAACGGCGTCTATTATGGCATCCAAAACCTGCGCGAACGTACCAGCAAAGACTATCTCTACACCAATTACGGTTTGGATGAAGATGAATTTTATCTCTTGCAACAAAATGTGCAGACGGATGAAACTTCCGCCTCGCCTTTTCTCGAATTGAGTCAATATGTCAATGCAAACAGCCCTGCCGTTGCTTCCGTTTATGCACAAATCGAAACAATGGTGGATGTGGATGAGCTGATCAATTACTATATTACGCAAATTTATGTTGCCAATACCGACTGGCATAACAACCTGAAAACGTGGAAGAAAAAGACGGACGGCAAATGGCGCTGGATTCTGTTTGACACCGATTTCGGCTTTGGGCTGTCAGGGCAATACAATACTAATAACTTGCAAAACGATGTGATTTACAATTCGCACAATGTGCCATCGACCACTTTGTTCAATCGCTTGCTGCTGAATGCCGACTTCAAAAGCAAGTTCATCAATCGCTTTTATGTGCAGATAGCCTCCACGTTTGAACCCAATCGCGTCATTCAGGTGATGGACAGTTTAGCGGACAAGATTCGGAATGAAATTTCTTACCATAAAGCTAAATGGGGCGGACAAAATTTTGAAACGGAACTCAACACAATGAAAGATTTTGCCAATCAGCGTCCGGCAAAAATGATCGAATTTTTGGGCAGTCAGTTTTTTAATTCGACGGCGACTTATCCGGTCAATATCAGTTCAAATATCCCGAATGCGACTTATACTTTTAATGCCGAGCCTGTGTTGGACAACAATGTTTCGATCAAATATCCGCGCAATCAGTCGGTCGTGGTGAGCGCCAATGAGCCGGAAGGCTACCGTTTTCAACATTGGCTGCGAAGCGGCTCGTCGGCGAGTGTTCAAAGCCTTGTTGCGCGGGAAAGTGTTTGGAAATATTGGGACGACAATCGGATTCCGGCGACCAACTGGTATGCTGCGGCATATTCCGACGCAGCTTGGAAATCGGGGAAAGCGCGTTTGGGTTACGGCAGCTTGACGACCGCCACGCAGCTGAATTACGGCAGCGACGCCAACAACAAGTATCCGACAGCCTATTTTCGTCAAACCGTCAATATCAGCGATTTGGCGAATAAGACTAATTTTTCTTTGGATTTGTATGTGGACGACGGCGCCGCAGTTTATATCAATGGCGTTGAGGCAGCACGTTATTTGTTGCCCACCGGAGCATTGTCTTTCGATACCTATGCCACCACTTATCACGATTGTGAAACGGCGGTAACGTTTGCCATAGATAAAAGTCTATTGAAAGAAGGCGCAAATCTGATAGCTGTCGAGGTGCATCAACACGAAGGCAAAAGTTCCGATCTGTATTTCGATATGTCGCTCACTTACAGCGTGTTGAACTCTTCGTCGAACATAGAACTCAATCGGGAATATGCTACGCAATTATCCGGTTCGTTGATTTTGCAGGCGATCTATGAGCCGACAGGCGTTGCGATTCCATCTGTTTTTCCCGAACAGCTAACGCCGTTGCCACAGATTTATCCCACGCAGACCACCAATTTTATTACGGTCGAATATGCAGCCGGACAAGTGCTTACGATTTATGATTTGTCGGGCAAACGCCTGCTGCAACAGCGCTGTCATTCCAACAAAGAAATATTCCCCCTGCAAGGACTTGCAAGAGGAATATACATTGCGAGCGTAGGCGGCAAAGCCTTCAAACTCGTCAAGAGCGAATAAAGCGTTTTACCACGCCAATGCGCTGGCTCCTAAGATAGCCGCTTCCGCATCGTTGAGCGACGAAATCAGAATTTGCGTTTTGCCCTTGTAGATATACAAAATATGTTTTTCCATTTCTTCTTTGAGCGGTGGCAGCAGGTATTTTCCGGCATGCGCCAAGCCTCCGAACAGAATGACCGCCTGCGGACTTGAAAAAGCGATAAAATCACACAAAGCGTCGCCTAATATTTTTCCGGTGAAATCGAAGACTTCCAAAGCGAGGGCGTCGTTTTTTTCGGCGGCTTCAAACACGTCTTTGGAGCTGATCGGACGGGTTGTGATATCGCGCAAGACAGAAGGTTGTTCGGGATGTCTTTCCAAAAATTCGCGGGCGGTGCGGGCGACGCCGGTAGCCGAGGCGTAAGTTTCTAAACAACCGCTGCGACCGCAACCGCATGCACGTCCGTTGTGGCGCACGACACGCACATGTCCCAATTCGCCGGCAAAGCCATCGTGTCCGACAACCAATTCACCGCCGGCGACGATTCCGCTGCCTACTCCGGTACCTAAGGTGATGACAATAAAATCGCGCATGCCTTTTGCCGAGCCGTATTCTTTTTCACCCAAAGCGGCAGCGTTGGCGTCGTTGGTCAATCGGCAAGGCAAGCCGGTGATGTCGGTCAGCAATTTAGCCATTGGCACCGCTTGGTTTTTTGCCCAAGGGATATTGGCGGCTGGCGCAATGGTGCCGTCGTTCATGTTGCCGCTGGGCGTTCCCATTCCGATGCCTTTGATTTTGTCGGTCAGCCCGTTGTCGGCGATCAGTCGGTTGATTGCTTCGCCCAATGCCTCGGCATAAGCTTCTCCGGTGGTATATTCGGTGGTCTGGATTTGCGTGCGACACAAAATGTTGCCTCGCGTATCTACAATGCCGACAGCAGTATTAGTGCCGCCCATATCCACTCCGATTACATACTGAAAATTCATGATAAATGATTTTTTTAAGTTTATATGATTATTTTTTACTTATCTCAATCGCAACACATCCCCTTCGACCGGCACATATTCGTAATCTTTTTTATTCAATTTATACAGCGATTTGATGCGCATACCATAGATTTGCGATATGTGGTGCATCGATTCGCCGATGCTGACCGTATGTTCGTAATAGGGCTTGTCGGCTTTGCTCTTTTTCTTTTCAAGATAGACAATATCGCCCGCTTGCAGGGGGAAATCTTCGGGAACTTCATTGTATTTGATCAGTTTGCGCACTGAAATATTCAAATCGGCGGCGATCTGCTCGAAACTGTCATTGTCTGCTGCCAAAACATAGAGCAGGTTGTGAAATTTGTAAATGGGGCGGTTGGGGATCAGCACCGTTTCCACTTTGGCGCGTTTGGCGCGGTCGAAGCGATAGAGTTCGTAATCTTCGATGATCTTGATCAGCTTGTTGGCGTAAGCAATATCGGTAGCGTAACCGCATTGCTGCAAGCCTTTTGCCCACGCGACATAATCGGTGATCTTCAATTCAAACAGGCGCTGATAACGCGGACGCTGCAAGAACAGAGAATGGTCGGTGTAGGAATCCTGCACCTTGTCGTAAGCGCGAAACCAATGTTGCTCGGTAACTAATTTGCCGTTACGATACTCTTTGGTAGGCATCGCCACCTTGTCGCCTTTCCAGTCTGCATTGGCTTTGATGCCGAAATGATTGTTGTACGAGGCAGATAGAACGCTTTTTCCGGCGCCCGACTCCAACAAACCCTGTGCGAGCGTGATACTTGCCGGAATTTTGTGCTTGTGCATCTGTTGCACGGCTATCTCACAGTGTTTGTTGATGTACTCAACGTATGTCTTATTTTTCTGTTGCGCCCAAAGCGAAACCGAACTCACGGTCAAGACATAAAACCATACAAAAAACTTTTTTAACATTTTTATTTCAATAAAAAATACACTATCTTCTATATAATTTTGTCAGGGAGCTGCAAAGTTAGTTATTTTTTTTGTCTGAACCGTGATTTTAATAAGATTTTTTTGATTGCCGTGATTGAGACGCGGTACGCTACGTCTCTACAAGGCACGTCATGGCGACAAAAGAATCTGTGTAATAAAAAAATTATACATATCTTTGCAGCGAAAATTAAAATAAATATGAGAAAAATCATTTTCATAAACATCTTTTTAGCGATATTCTATTGCAGTTGTTCGCGACATAAGACAATAGAAAACAATGCTCAAAAAATAGAGCTTTCGACGCCATTAGAAAAATCTTTGGTTGATACGGTTTGTTTCAAAAGCGCCACATTCGTACCATTGGAGACCAACAACAACTCGCTGTTGAGAACGATCGATCGCATCTGCATTGATGACGATCGCCTGTTTGTATTCGATAAATCACTGAACAAACTTGTTGTTTTTGATCTGACCGGCAAGTATTTGGCACAC
>JAISUM010000061.1 GCA_031272095.1 Candidatus Symbiothrix sp.
TTTTGCTTGTACCCGGAATCGGCGCACAGGGCGGAAGCCTCGAAGAAGTTGTCCGTTACGGAATGAACGCTCAATGCGGACTTTTGGTCAATTCTTCGCGGCAAATTCTGTATGCCGACGCATCGGAACGCTTTGCCGACACTGCACGGGCAGAAGCGGAAAAAGTTCGTAACGAAATGGCAAAATATTTAGCGTAAAAAATAATTTTTGATGATTAATTGATAATTCGGAATTATTTTGTACCTTTGCCGTCGCAATCGGGCAGTTACCAGAGTGGCCAAATGGGGCTGACTGTAACTCAGCTGGCTTACGCCTTCGGTGGTTCGAATCCATCACTGCCCACAACAATATAAATTTTTAAAAATCAATCATCATGAAACGAAAGTTGTTGTCTATTAAGTTGGCGTGCGTATTAATGACCTGCATGCTGTTCCAGTTCTCTTTTTCCACCACTGCAAAAACCAAAGCGCTGCCGGATGACTGGCAGACGAAAGATGTCTATAACGTTTCGACCGGTTATAACGGATTGGCGGGCAGTGCGGATTATTCCGATGATCAATTTGTTGTGAAAGGCGGAGGCACAGGTTTTAATGTGCGTTACGACCAATTTCGCTATGTTTACAAACGACTCAGCGGCAATGTGGAATTTGTCGCACGCATGACTTTGCCGCAGAATTTTCCTGCGAAAACGCATGCCGGTATTATGTTGAGAAAAGATACTACTTACAACGCAAAATTTGCGTTCATTGGTTACAACGGTCAAGCGGCGCCGACCTATCTCTACAAAACATCTATGAGTGCGGTTGTCAGTTCCGAAAGCAATAACGTGCCGGTGGGCAAGGATGTGTGGTATAAAATTCAAAAATTCGGCTCTTATGTGTCGGTCTATTATTCAACCGACGGCGCCGATTGGTTGGAAATCAGCTATACGCACACCAACGATTTTTCGGGCTATTACTATCTCGGATTGGCGGTTTCGTCCGGCGACACAACACAGTTGGCGCAAGTTTCGTTTTCCGACGTCGCGATAGACAACACTTTCTCATTGACCGATAAAGGCGCTTATTTCAATAAAAAAACCTATCCGGGAGTAACCAAACCCGCCACCGAAGCCGCATTTTTAGCAGCGGTGCCGACGCCGGTTTTGACCGACAACGCCGGTTGGATCAATATGTATAACAAGGCGTGGAAATTGGCTTATGCGCATATCAAAACGCCACAGACCAATTCGGGTTTCGTTTCGGATTATTACGACGAGGCTTTCGACAATACTTATATCTATCAATGGGATATTATCTTTATGACGATGTTCGCCAAATATGCGCATACGGCTTTCGCGGGCGTCAATTCCTTAGATAATTTCTATTGCAAACAAGCGATCAACGGCGCTATCTGCCGCATGATTTCGGAAAGCAACGGCGGCAACTACGGTAACTGGACGGACGACAGCAATTCGAGTAATAATTTCATCAATCCGCCATTGTTCTCGTGGGTAGAGGCGGAAACCTACAAAGCTACCGGCGACAAATCGCGCTTTGAAGCCGTCCTTCCTGTCTTGGAAAAATACTTCGGATTTGTCGAATCGCAACGCAATTCATACGACAAAGTGCATAAATTGTTTTGGAGCAACGGACAATCGTCGGGGATGGACAATACGCCGCGCGATAACGGACGCAGCGGCAATCACTATGCCGGCGATCACGTCGGTTGGGTAGATATTTCCTGCCAAATGGTGATCCAGTGTAACAATATCGCTACCATCTGCGAAGAATTGGGCAAAACAGCCAAAGCCGCTTATTACAAACAGAAAGCCGACAGCATCGCTCAACGCATCAACCAATACATGTGGAACGAAACGGAAGGCATGTATTTCGACGTCAATACGACCGGCGTTCAAACGGATTGGAAAACGATTGCCGGTTTCTGGCCCCTGCTGGCAGGCATCACCAATCAGCATCAAAACGAATTACTTATTCGTAATCTGCAAGATCCTGCGCAATTTTGGCGACCGATACCTTTCCCGACTTTATCAAAATCGCACAGCCAATACGTCAATACCGGCGGCTACTGGCTGGGAGCGGTGTGGGCGCCGACCAATTTTGCTACTATCAAAGGTTTGGAACGCATAGGCGCCGATGCTTTTGCAAAAGAAGCCTCCGAAAAATACTTGGAAGGACTGTATCAAGTCTATCTGACAACCGGCACGCTCTGGGAAAATTACGCAGCCGAACTGATCGACGGCAATTTCAAACAAGGTACCAACGAATCGAATCCGCCTTCCGACTGCCGCAAAGATTTTGTCGGATGGACGGGACTTTCCATTTCGTTGCTGATAGAAAATGTCTTGGGTTTCCGTATGAACGGCGCAGAGAAAATTCTGACTTACGATTTGCGGCGTACCGACCGACATGGCATCCAAAATCTGCGAATGGCGGATATTACGACCTCTGTGATCACCGAAGACCGCAGCACGGATACCGGAACGGCTCAAATCACCGTTACTTCGGACAAACCTTATACTTTGCGCGTCCTTTTAGCCGGCGAAGTTTATACTTACAATATCGAGGCGGGAACACAAGTCTTGAATGTGCAGGCAAAAGGCATTACCCTGACCAATACCACCTCATTGGCACGAACCAACGAAGTCGTAGAAGTTACGCTTTCCGATAACGCGATAGTCAATTTATCGACTTTGGCGCTGTATGACAGCAGCAATACGCAGGTGCCTTATCAACATCTGACGGGAACAAATAAAATTATTTTTCAAGCAACCGTAGCGCCCAATTCGACAGCTGTTTATACTTTGAAAGACGGCGTTCCGACAACAGGCGCCAAACTGACTTATGCCGCTCAAAAAATGCCGAGCAATCGCAACGATATTGCGTGGGAAAACGATTTGGCAGCGCATCGGATGTACAGCAAAGTGCTGCTGACCTCCGAACCGAACACTGCCAATGGCGTCGATTTGTGGTCGAAAAAACAGGCATCTCCCGCCATAGATGTGATGTACACCTATTCTAATTATCACGACGAGACCGACCAGTCAAACAAAGTAGGCGTGGATGCCTATTCGGTGAATGGCAAAACCTTGGGAGCAGGTGGCGTGGCGGCTTATGTAGGCAATAAACTCTGGATACACGACCCTTATGACGAATGTCAGATCATCGAAAACGGCGATTTGCGCTCGGAGTTTGTGCTGACTTATAATAAAGTCCTGATAGACGGCGATTATTATACGAAAACCGTGCGTATCACCACCACTGCCAACGGTTTGTTGGACAAGGCAACCGTCAAATTTGAAGGGAAAATCAAACCAATGAAAATAGCGGTAGGAATTTATCTGCACGACAATATGACCAATGCCACATTCAAACAGAACGGCACCAAATTCACGTCGGAAAGTAACCTCATCGGACATGCCGAAAATCTGACCGAAGGCGCCGTGCTGAACGCCTCGTCCCGCTTTTATGAAGGCGTATATATGCCCGGCGAAACGACCACCTCAACCATCAGCAACCATTTGGTGATAATGAGTGATTATGCCGTCGGCTCGGAATTTACCTATTACTTCGGCGGCGGATGGAATCAATTTCCTGCCGGACGCTATACGCAAGACCAAGACTGGTTCGATGCATTGAAAGCCTTCAAACAGCAAATCAGCAATCCACTGTATGAAACGCCCGAAATCCTGCCGACCAAAGCGGAAGTCATCAACGACGGTATCCGTATCAATGCTTTGTGGCAGGCAGACCATGCCGCTACCTATTTAAATAAGGACTGGTACAGTGGCGTTTACCATGCCGGAAATATGGCTTTTTATAATGTTTATACGCAAAGAGCTTTTTTGGATTATTCCAAAGGCTGGGCAAAAAATAACGCTTGGGGACTGAATGGCACTTCGACTGCCGACGCCGACAATTACACCGCCGGACAAACCTATATTGACCTATATAATATGGAAACGCCGAAAGATCCGACGAAAATCGCCGCGATCAAGGCGCGTACCGACCTGACCAATCCCGTCGAATGGTGGTGGATTGATGCAATGTATATGGCGATGCCCGTCTATGCGCGTATGGGCGTGCTGACCGGCGATACAAAATATTATGAATCGCTACACCGTCTGTTCCGCTATACCCGCGACACACTGATGGTTTCAGGAAATACCGCCTTATGGACAGCCGCAATGAAAGCCACTTATGGCAACGGACCGCTGATTCAAGGCTATGGCACCGCACCCGACGGCTTGTTCAATCCGATAGACGGTCTGTGGTGGCGCGACTGGGGATTTCAACCCAACGTACCGCCCAAAAACGACCCCAACAACGGCGGCAGTACAGATACCGATCCCAACAGTACGGATTGCGCCAAACAAACGCCCAACGGCAAACCGATCTACTGGGGGCGAGGCAACGGCTGGGCTATCGGCGCGATGGCGCATACTTTGAAAATTTTACCTGCCGACGCACCGCACCGTGCCGATTATGTTGATATTTTGCAGAAAATGGCAGCCGCTTTGAAACAGCGCCAACGTGCCGACGGCTATTGGAATATGAGTTTGGATGATCCTGATCACCGTCCGGGAGGCGAAACGAGCGGCACCGCACTGATGACTTACGGCTTGGCTTTCGGTATCAATAGCGGACTATTAGACTACGACACTTATTATCCGGTAGTCGCCAAAGCGTGGAACAGATTGGTGAAAGAGTCCTTGCAAACCAATGGCGTAGTACTCAAAATTCAAGGCGAAGGCGAAGCGCCCATCGACCCCTCGCTGCTGATGACTTCGCGCAGCTCCTCGCAACCGCAAAAAGTCGCCTTTGGCGTCGGCGCATTCCTGATGGCAGCCTCCGAAGTGGTCAAATTGGCGCCGGGAGAAATGCCCACGATGCCCACAACACCACTTGCTTTGGATTCGGTCATACTGAAAGATGCCTCTCACCTCGAAGTCCTGTTCAATAATAATTTGGATGAGAGTTCCGCGCAGGACGTCGGCAATTATGTGATCCCCAATGCTCCGGCTGTTTCTCAAGCGGAACTGACCGCCTCGACCTCCGTTTTATTGACCTTTGCCTCGCCGATGGACTATGGACGTTACACGCTCACCGTAGCAGGCTTGTTGAGCGCTGACGGCGGGGTGATGGACATTGAACAAAACAGCAAACTTTTTGTCTGTACGGTGCCGCTGACACCGGTCGATTACGCGATAGATACCATTACTTCCACATCGGGCTATGTGGCAAGCAATCCGCCGAGCGCAACCGTCGATAACGATTTGACCACCTATTATTCCATATTGGGAACCAACCGCAAACTGACTTACGATTTGGGAAAAGACGTTTCCGTTTATGCCGTAGATATTGCTTTTTATCAAGGCAATCAGAATGTTTATCAGTTCAATGTCGGCTATCGGAATGAAACGGCGTCTTCCTACAAACAAGCGCTGTCGAGCCAAACCAGTAGCGGGCTGACAGAAGAAATGGAACGTTATGCTTTCCCGCCGCAAACGGCACGATACATTCAACTGACATTGAACAATAACACCGCAAGCACCGGCAATCACGTTTCCGAAGTACGCATCCGTTTCAACTCTTTGGACGCGATCACCATCCCGTCGATTTCCGATAATTCTTTGAAAATTTATCCTAATCCATTGACAGATAATCAATTAACAATTGAAGTTCCAAATACTTCGGCGAAAATAGCCGATATTCGAATGACAGACCTTGTCGGTAGAAACATTTTCACGCAAACCGTAAAGCTGCAACAAAACAAAGCCATCCTTTCACCGATTTCATTGCCATCAGGCACCTACATCGTAACCGCCAAGACCGATCAAAAGGTAGCAACCGGCAGTTTGATTGTGAAATAAATATCAGAATCCTATTAGTGGTTAGTGGTTAGTGGTTAGTGGTTAGTGCTAACTGATAGCATCACTCCGAAGTGATACTATCAGTGAAAAAAGCCCGTCATAGCGGACTTGATCCGCCCCTCTGCTGTCTGAACCTTGATATTTCGGCTATGCTCAATACAGGTTTTTCATAAGATTTGCAGGATTACCTTGATTTTTAACCCTTATTCCCAAAAGTTCCCTTAGTAGCCAAAAGGAAAACAGACCATCACCCCGCCCTTATTTTCTCCTTATTTAAAAAGCCGCCCCGTCATTCCGCAGCGCAGCAAGGAATCCCCTTCT
>JAISUM010000104.1 GCA_031272095.1 Candidatus Symbiothrix sp.
ACCGCCTGCACGGCACCACTGTTTTCGGCGACTACGACCGCTCGCTTGTCGCCCTGATGACGCTGCAATATCATCGTTTTATCGCGCTGGGGATGATAGACGGGATGCCGAGTTGTGTGAGGTAGTATGAACCGCTGGCGGTGGTGAAAGGGAGAAAAACGAGTAGAGAGATATAATATGAAGAATGATTATTTTAAACACAGTGTATTTGATTCTGAAATCGCTGATGGTTATGACTATCAAAAGAAATTTCCGTATTTTCTAATAGAGCATATCTCAGAACAAAAATTGCAAAATTTTTCTCAAAATGGTTTTAACGCATCGGGATATAAAAGGAGTCCGATACATCGCTGCAATAAATATGAGTTTTTCCCGAATTACTTGCATATTTCCGAGATTTTTCCGAAATTTGCAGCCAAATAAAGATAATCATGCAACTTAAATCATTAGGCAAAAAAACCGAATACAAACAGCAGTATGCGCCGGAAGTGATGGAAACTTTCGACAATAAACATCCCGAAAACGACTATTGGGTGCGTTTTCATTGTCCCGAATTCACAAGTTTATGCCCGATTACCGGACAGCCCGACTTCGCTACCATCCTGATTGACTATATCCCAAACATTAAAATGGTGGAAAGTAAAAGCCTGAAACTCTATCTGTTCAGCTTTCGCAATCACGGCGCATTTCACGAAGATTGTGTCAATATTATTATGAAAGACCTGATTGCGCTGATGCAACCCAAATATATCGAAGTTACCGGACTTTTTACGCCACGAGGCGGCATCAGTATCCATCCTTACTGCAATTACGGACAAGTCGGCACAAAATACGAAACGCTGGCGCAAACCCGACTGTTTAATCATCCGGCGTATGCAGAACATTGACCCGCTATCCCTCTGGCAAACAACTCAAAACGATGTCTTTATCCTCTTTTTGTGTTGCTTTTTCGTTTGTTCATTACTGCTGAAAACCGGCAGGCGATTTATCGCAACCATGTGGCAAACAATCGTCAGACAGGACGAGCATCAATACCTTTCATTTCAAACCGTCAATTACGAAATAATCGGCAAACTGTTTTTGTGCCTGCAAACCGCGTTTTTGACTTCGGTAGCGCTCTATTGTATCTTTACGCACGACAATCCACTTGCCGTCGCTTCACCTTCTGCAATTTTGATGATGCTGACGCAAAGTACCGCCTGCATTTTGCTCTTTCAAGGATATCGATATCTAAGCGCACTCATAGTCGGACATGTGTTTTTCCGTTCCGAAAATATTCGTATCTGGAACACCACGCTGCTTTCCGTCTTGTCAATCAGCGGGTTAATACTCTTCGTTCCGGCACTCTGTATGTTTTTTGTCCCCGAAATTTACGCCGCCTGTCTTTACTTCCATTTCGCTTATTTTTTCTGTGTTGAAATCGTGTTAGCCTATAAGGTTTATATGATTTTTTTTCAAGAGAAAAGCACATGGTATTATTTTATTTTGTACCTTTGCGCCCAAAATTTGGCGCCTCTGTGTTTATTGTACAGACTTTGCCTTGTTATTTTTGAATAGAATACAAAAAATTATGGTTTTAGACATACAGAAAATTTTAGTTTCCCAGCCTAAACCGGATTCGGAAAAGTCGCCCTATTTTGATATAGCGGAAAAATACGGCGTGCAAATCCATTTTCGTCCGTTTATTAAGGTAGAGGGAATTGACGCAAAGGAATTTCGTAATCAACACATTAACATTTTGGATTATACGGCAGTGATTTTTACGGCAAAAACAGCCGTCGATCACTATTTCCATCTATGTGAAGAAATGCGCATCAATGTTCCGAAAACGATGAAATATTTCTGTGTGTCGGCGTCGATAGCCGTATATCTGCAAAAATATACCATATTCCGTAAACGTAAGATTTTTTATCCGGCGTCGGGTAAAATAGAAGATTTGGTGATTTCGGTGCATAAACATCACAAAGAATCCTACCTGATTCCGTCGGCAGATATTCAAAACACCAACTTTTTGCAACTGCTCGAAACGAAAAAAATCAAGTATCAGGTAGCCGTGATGTATCGAACTGTCAGCAACGATTTTGCGCCCGACGAGCCTTTCGATTACGATGTGCTGCTCTTTTTCTCCCCCGCAGGAATTGCCTCTCTGCTGAAAAACTTCCCGAATTTTGAGCAAAAAAATATCGCTATCGGAACTTTCGGTACTACAACCGCTCAAGCCGTGCGCGATGCAGGTCTGCGTCTCGACATCGAAGCGCCAACACCCGAATTGCCTTCCATGACCGCCGCGCTCGAAAATTATCTAAAATCGGTGAAACGACCGGACTAATCGCTATCGCAGTGGAGGCTAAATCTACAATCGGGTTTGCCAAAACGGAACGTATTTGTCTGAAAAAAGAAATCGACCGTTTGTTTGAAGTCGGCACGACACTCAAAGAATATCCTTTGCGTGTCATTTATCTGCCGGAAAAACCACAATCGGGCGCCACCGTCGCCGTCTTGATCAGCGTTCCCAAAAAACGATTCAAACGCGCCGTCAAACGCAACCGTATCAAACGTCTGATTCGCGAAACCTATCGTCTCCACAAACACAGCCTGATCGACGCCCTGTCATCCCGCGACAGCGGTATGTTGCTGGCTTTTTTGTATATGAGCGATCGAATATGCAGCTTTGCCGAAATGAAAATCGCTATGCAAAATCTGCTCAATAAATTAGCCAATCAATTGTAAATGAAAACATCGGTGAAACAAATAACCGTTTATTTGGCATTGTTGCCGGTTCGATTTTATCGTGCAGCCATTTCTCCACATTTGCCGCCGACTTGCCGCTATACGCCGACCTGTTCGGAATATGCGCAAATAGCCCTCCTAAAATATGGCGTTGCCAAAGGCGGATGGTTGGCATTGAAACGCATCTGCCGTTGCCATCCTTGGGGCGGACACGGCTACGATCCCGTACCATAATATTATAAGGATATGGATATTACATTAATAATAATGGGAATCATTTGCCTGATCGTCGGATTTGCAGGTTGCATCCTGCCCTTTCTGCCCGGACCACCCATCAGCTGGTTAGCGCTCGTGTTGCTGAAATTCACCAATAAATATTCGGATGCCTTGTCGTGGCAATGGATTCTGATTTGGGCAATCATCGTTGTCATCAGCCTCGTTCTCGACTATATCGTCCCCGTCTGGGGAACAAAAAAAATGGGTGGATCCAAATCCGGCGTTTGGGGCGCAACACTCGGCACCATCATTGGACTGCTATTCCTTCCATGGGGCATCATTCTCGGACCATTTTTCGGCGCTTTGATTGGCGAATGGATTAACGGAACGCAAAGCAAAAATTCATTGAAAGCAGCCTTCGGATCACTCCTCGGATTCCTGTTTTCGACAGGCGTGAAATTGTTGGTTTGCGGACTGATTTCGGCGCATTTTATCGCCGCATTATAGAAAAATCAAATTTCTTCAAAATTTTATTCTCTTGACAGTCAGTCAATTAGTAAAAATGGTAAAAAAAAGTTCGGAAAAAATTTTGTTTGAATGGGAAAAAGTTAGTACCTTTGCATCCGCTTTTCGGAAGAGGGGCG
>JAISUM010000119.1 GCA_031272095.1 Candidatus Symbiothrix sp.
GGAACGCACAATGCAAATCTTCAAAGGAAATACTGTTGTTGCTGAGTACAAGGTTTCTGACGTTGACAGTGTTAAATTTATAGAAAAAACGACAGCCGAAGTTGAAATCAACGGAATCATTTGGGCAACCCGCAATGTCGATGCTCCGGGGACTTTTGCGACAACGCCCGAAAGTGCAGGTATGTTTTACCAGTGGAATCGCAAAGTTGGTTGGAGTTCCACCGACCCTATGGTAAACACTAATGGCGGCACTACTTGGGACGATTCTACTCCCTCCGGCACAGAATGGGAAGCCGCAAATGATCCATGTCCGGCTGGCTGGCGTGTGCCAAGTCTTGAAGAAATTAAATCATTATTGAATACTACTTATGTGAGCAACAAGTGGACGACTTACCTGGTAGTGAATGGGCGTATGTTTACAGACAAAACTACCGGCGCATCTTTGTTTCTTCCTGCCGCGGGCTACCGCAGCAACGGCGGCGGTACGCTCTACGGCACAGGCACGTTCGGCCTCTACTTGTCGAGTACGCAGAGCGGCAGTCTCAACGCCTACCACCTGGACTTCCGCAGCGACTACGCCGGCTGGCTCAGCAGCAGCCGCAGTTTCGGGTTTTCAGTGCGTTGCGTAAAAGAATAAAAAATGCCCGTTAGGGCATCCATATCAATAGAAAAGAACGCAATAAACGCCGTTCAACCCCGTATTGGGTTGTATTTGTGGTGTAATCGCACATTTCTATTGATATGAAAATCCTACGGATTTTTAAAAAACACGATTATTTGGGGATTGCGGCGTTCGCCGCAATGACGGATGAACTGATAGCATCATTCCGAAGTGATACTATCAGTTTTTTATCGCGGCTTTTCTGCTCAATCATACGAAAATCACAGTTCAGACAAAAAAAATCATAAAAAACAACAAGTCTGAAAAAAAAATGATACTTTTGTAGTGTCATTGAAAAATTACAAATTAATGAATAAGAGTTGTTGTTTTTGAGAAACACGCATAATGAAAAATACCAGCCGTAAAATCACCGCCGTTACAGGTGCCGTAATAATCTTTTATACGGGAATTATTATTGCGTGGCACATCTATTCGCCGGACAGAAGTATTGAAATGCAAAATCCGGGGGCAGACAATCGTCCGCCCGAAACTGCCCGCAAAACGGATGATGTGCGCATTGGCGAATTTTTTATGCGCTACGAACAAACAACCTCCCAACTGACCGGAAAATGGATCCGTTTTCGAGGCGAATCGTCGTCAAATATTGTGCGTACTTCCGATAATATTTCTATCGGACAGGACGATTATCCCGTGCTGTGGGGCGTGGAAACAGGTGAAGGTCATGCGGCATGCGTCATCTACAACGGTTTTGTGTTTTTTTTAGATTACGACGAGCTGTTGAGTTCCGATATGCTGCGCTGTTTTTCGTTAGAGACGGGAGCCGAACAATGGCGCCGCTGGTACCGCGTACCGATGAAACGCAATCACGGATTTTCGCGCACCGTGCCGGTAATTGCCGACGATTACATTATCACACTGGGTCCGCAAGGGCATCTGATGTGCTGTAACCCCGTTACCGGCGATCTTTTATGGACAAAAGACATTCAAAAAGAATATAAAACAGAAGTGCCGTTCTGGTATGCCGGACAATGTCCCCGCGTCGACGACGGCGTGCTTGTCCTTGCGACTGCCGGAGAAGATGTTTTGCTCACCGGCATCAATTGTCTGACGGGAGAAACCGTCTGGGAAACGCCTAATACGCTGAAATACAAGATGTCGCATTCTTCGGTGATGCTGATGAGCTTGCATGGCAAAAAGACCTACGTTTATGCCGGTATAGGTGGCGTATGTGGCGTTTCTGCCGAAAAGGAAGATTGCGGAAAGTTGCTCTGGGATGCGTCTAAATGGCAACCGTCGGTGATTGCGCCCTCGCCGCTCCAACTGTCGTCGAGCAATATCTTTTTAGTTGCCGGATATGGAGCAGGCGGCGCATTGTTAAAGATTGGCTATCAAGGAAATAAATGGACGGCAACGATCACCGAACAATACAAAGCCAACGAAGGATTATCGAGCGAGCAGCAAACGCCGATTCTTTACAACGATATGATTATCAGTATTTTACCGAAAGATGGTGGCAGTATGCGCGGCAAATTGACAGCCTACTTGCCGTCGGACGTGCATCATCCGATCTGGTCGTCGGGCGCGGAAGAGCGCTTCGGTTTGGGTCCCTATTTGGTAATCAACAACCATGTGTTTGTTTTCAAGGAAGACGGCGAACTCTACGTTTACGAAATCAAGGGACACAGTATGCAATTAAAGAAAAAACAGCGCATTATGGAAGGTGCGGATGCTTGGGGAAATATGGCGTATGCCGACGGCAGATTGATTGTGCGCGACGCCCATAATGTGAAATGTATAAAATTGAATTAAACTCAAAAAAATAGAATTGATATGGAAAAAATCTCACGGAAAAAGTTTTTGAGAACGATAGGTTCGATTGTGGCAGGCGGATCTATTGTTGGCGTTACAGGCGCGATTATTGAGAAAAATCGCCTGCAAAACGGTATCGGTTTGGATCGTCAAAACGAGCTGTCCGACAATTTTGCATCGCCCTACCGCCCGATGGTCGTCTTCACTGCCGGAGGGACTATTGAAGCTTTTGAGCAGCACGACAACAAACTTTATGTGGTTTCCGAAAACAGCCTGCGAGTGATGGACGAATACGGAAAAACCCTGCATCGGTTTGAAATCAAAGAAGGGCTGACGCGCGATATGGCTGTTGCCGCCGACGAAATTTACCTGCTACGTCCGGCGTCGGTGTTAGTCTATACCCATTCGGGAGAACTGCTGCGCGAATGGCGGGCGTGCAGCGAGTTGTCGGATTACTGTTCGTTCACCATCGCCGAAAATTTTGTTTTTGTTACCGACAGAGACAATAAAAATATCTGCAAATATACCCGTGAAGGCGCTTTTGTGAAATTTATCGACAGTCCGAATCGGTTTATCATTCCAAGTTTGACATTTGGGATCACCTACGCTAACGGCAAACTCTACTGCTCCAATTCGGGACGGCATCAAGTCGAAATCTATTCGCTCGACGGCGAATATCAAGGAAAATTCGGGGCGGCAGGTGGTCAGAAAGGCTATTTTTGCGGATGTTGCAACCCTGTTTTTTTAAGTTTTACTCCGAGCGGCGAAATCATCACATCGGAAAAAGGCAACCCGCGCATCAGTTGTTACAGTGGCGACGGACAATTTCGCGCCTTGTTGCTCGACAGCAAAATGCTTGACGAGGGCAATACAGCCGCCAGCAGGGTAAAAATTGCAGGTGCCAAAATTTATACGGCAGGTAAAGACAAAGTCCGAGTATATGAATACGACTCCCAATTGGCAGCGGCGGGCGCATGCCTCACTTGTCCGGTGGATTGCGGTTTAAAGACCATTTAAATACCATTCAAATGGAAAAACGAACAAGCACTCCCATATCGCGCCGACGCTTTTTGAAAATATGCGGAACTATCGCAGCAGGAACGGCAATCGCCGCTGTATCAGGATTTTCTGTGGCGCGGATACTGCGTCGCGACGCCGATTATTATTGGCAGATCGACCCCGAGAAATGCACTTTTTGCGGGCGTTGCGAACGGGAATGTGTGCTGAGTGTTTCGGCGGTCAAATGCGTGCATGCCAACCGCGTTTGCGGCTATTGCGATTTGTGTGGCGGATATTATCGCGCCAACGTGAAAGACCTGAATACTGCCGCCGAAAACTTGCGCTGCCCGACCGGCGCTATCCGGCGCAAATTTGTCGAAGATCCCTATTTTGAATACACTATCGACGAGAGCCTCTGCAACGGATGCGGCAAATGCGCCAAAGGTTGTAACGCTTTCGGTAACGGCTCGTTATACCTGCAAATCAAGCAGGAACTGTGTCAGAATTGCAATGAATGTAAAATATCCAAAGTATGTCCGGCAGATGCGATTATCAGAGTACCGATCAACAAAGCATACCTGTTGAAAGATGCGTAGCAACAATATGAAACGAAAAATGATTGCCATCGGCGCGTGGTGTTTGGCGGCTTTGCCTGCCTTTGCTCAAAATCGCTTTCCGAAGCCGGATTTCGAGTCGGGCTACCAATATCCGACCTTCGACTATCCGGTGCCCAACGAACTGCTATGGACTTCAATAGATATTTTTGTGCTGACGGCGATGATGATTTTTGTCTCGTGGGCGATTGTCAAACGGCGCAATCACACGCCTGCCTTTATCGTTTCGATCATTTCGGTCTTGTATTTCGGTTTTTACCGGAAAGGGTGCGTATGCAGTATCGGCGCCATTCAGAATGTTGTTTTATCGCTCACCGACAGCCCTTATGCAATGCCGATTTCGGTGTTTTTGGTGTTTATTTTGCCGATTATTTTCGCATTGTTGATAGGGAGAGTTTTTTGTGCAGGCGTCTGTCCGTTTGGCGCCTTACAAGACTTGGTCAATATCAAAAACTACCGCCTGCCGAAATCCCTATCCGCCGTTTTGAGCATCCTGCCTTGGATATATTTGATTTTGGCGATTTTGTTTGCACTAACTCGCAGCCGATTTATTATTTGTCGTTTCGACCCGTTCATCGGCATTTTCCGTATGGGCGGAGATATGACAATGATTGCGGTGGGTGTTGTCCTGCTGATTATTTCCGTCTTTTTCGGACGCCCGTTTTGCCGTTTTATTTGTCCTTACGGCGCTTTGTTGAGCCTTTTTTCCCGCGTTGCGATACATCGGATCCGCATTACGCCTTCGTGCAATAATTGCGATCTGTGCCACAATGCCTGTCCGGTGGACGCCATCCGTCCGCCTTACGAAAACAAAGTCAAAGAACGTCGAAAGGAAGGCGTCAAACGACTGCTTGCCTATTTCGTTTTCCTGCCGATAATGGCGCTTGCAGGCGCCTTGTTATTGCGTATCAGCAGTGATACGCTCAGTCAAGTCAATAAAGATATTCGCCTCTATGAGAAAGTTTTAGACTATGAAAATCGGCATGTTGCGTCGATGGATATGGAAATTTTCTTGTCGCAAGGCGGACAAATCGACGAACTGAAGACGCGGGCAAGCTCGATCCGCGCCGAGTTCAAAATCGGAGCCACCGTCGCCGGTGCATGCATTGGTTTTATTATCGCTGCCACGCTGATAGGTCTTTCTATCAAACGGACTCGTAAAACCTACGAAATAGACACCGCTGCCTGCATCGCTTGTGGCAGGTGTTTCAATTATTGTCCGCAAAATATCACGCATAAAAATATTCAACAACATGGATAAAAATATCGCAAGAAACATCGCCATCGTTACGGCAATCTTTATCGTTACGTTTTCGATAATGCTGATTACCAATTATTTTCAGGTGCGTGGCTTCAATCCGCTGCAAACGGAAGTCATCGAAACGCTCAAACAGATCAACGACGAAAATGCGGGCAACGTCCAATTGCAGGAGCAAATTCGCAGTCTCGACCTGATCGCCCGCCGCGCCTATTTTGTGCGCATCGACCATTTGATGTTGGGCGTATATATCCTGACGGGGATGTTCGTCGTCTTCATTGCCGCCACACGTTACTATTTCAGACAAACGAAAAATATCCCCAATAAACAGATTGACGCCATCGATGAATGGGCGGAAAAAACCCAAGCGCGGCGATATGTCAATTGGGTGGCTATCGGTTTGACAGTTACGGCATTGATCTTCGCGCTGCTCTCCACTCCGTTTTTGAAAAGCAGCGGCGTCAAAGATACGGAAAAAATAAGCGCCACCACGCCGCCTCCGATAGAAACAAGTGATGACGATGCCACTACCGACGAATTGCCGACCGACCCGCCGACGCTCCCTTCAGACACGACAGCAAGGCTGGAAGAAACGCCCATTGCCGACCTTGATACGCTGCCAAAGGTAACCCACAATAGTTTTCGCGGCAACAATTCCGGCGCCATTACTGCTGCAAAAAATATCCCGACTCGATGGAATTTGACTACCGGCGAAAACATCACTTGGAAAAGCGAAGTGCCTCGTAGCGGATACAATTCACCTGTCATCAACGGCAACAAAATATTCCTTACCGGCGCCGACGAGCAGGCGCGTGAACTCTACTGTTTCGACTTGACCGACGGCGACTTGATCTGGCGATTAGCTGCCGACAACATTGCCGGATCGCCTGCACAAATGCCACCAACCACCGACGACACCGGTCTGGCGGCTTCAACCGTTACGACCAACGGCAAACAGGTGGCGGCAATCTTTGCCACCGGCGACTTACTCTGTGCCGACTTGGATGGCAAACGGCTCTGGGCAAAAAATCTCGGCGTGCCGGAAAATCACTACGGATATGCCTCGTCGCTGCTCTCCTTCGGAAATCTGCTGATCGTTCAGTACGACAACAGCAAAGCGCCCAAACTCATCGCGTTGGATATGGCAAGTGGCGCTGAAAGGTGGCGCAAAGAACGTGCCGACAAAATCACTTGGAGTTCGCCTATCATCGCCTATATAGACAAAAAACCACAACTGATCTTGATGGGCAATCCCAATATCACGTCATACAACCCAAGTAACGGCGAGCAAAATTGGGCGGTCGCTTTTCTGTCGGGAGAAGTCGCTTCAAGCCCTTGCAGTGCAGCCGGATTGGTTTTCGGCGCCAGCGAATATGCGTCGTTGATTGCGGTTGACGCTGCCACCGGCGAAAAGTTATGGGAAGCTTCCGATTACCTTCCTGAAGTGTCGTCGCCGGTTGCTACCAAAGACAATGTCTATGTTGCCACCAGCTACGGCGTGCTTGCCTGTTATGACGCCAAAAGCGGTGAATTGAAAACTTATCACGAAACCAATACCGAGTTTTATTCGTCGCCCATGATCGCCGAAGGCAAAATCTACCTGTTCAGCAACAGCGGAAAATCCTTTATCTTTTCAGCAAACAGCGAGTTAAGTCTGATCAATTCGTTTGAAACAGGCGAGAGAACCTTTGCCACACCTGCCTTCACCGACAACCGAATGATCGTCCGATCCGAGAATCATCTTTATTGCGTACAAAAGCCCAAACAATGAATTGCAACTGTCAAAATATCAACGAAAGAGCGGATATGATCAGCCGCACCGACGCCCTCATCGACGCGATCGGAAGCAGCCGCAAAGCGATTATTCCGCTACTGCAAGCTTTGCAAAACGAGTTTGGCTATCTTCCGGCGGACGCTATTGAGCGTATTTATCAGCGCACGGAAATCAACCGCGCACAACTCATCAGCGTATCAACGTTTTATACCCAATTTCGACATATTCCGCTGGGCAAACATCAGATTCGGGTTTGCACAGGGACTGCCTGCCACGTCAAAGGCGCGTCGAATGTGTATGATGCTTTTTTTCGGCAACTCGAAATCCCGCAAGACAGCGTTACGACTGCCGACCGCCTGTTTTCGGTAGAGAAAATCGCCTGTCTGGGTTGTTGTACGCTGGCTCCGGTAGTTCAGATCGACGAAAAAATTTACGGTCATGTGATGCCCGGACGTGTGAATGAAGTGATCGACGATTTTCTTGAAACACAGGCGGAAAAAGCCCGTGAAGAAAGTCGCGCTACCGGACAACGGGTGGTCGGCGAAGTTCGGCTCGGTATGGGATCCTGTTGTATGGCAAGCGGCTCGGCGGATATTTATACCGAATTGAAAGCTGCATCCAAAGAACTCGGTATTGAGGTGAATATCAAGCCGGTAGGATGTGTCGGCGTCTGCAATAAAGTTCCGCTGATCGACATCGTCAATCCCGATGGCAGCATTGACCGCTATCCCAATGTCAAAGCCATAGAAATCAAAGAAATACTGCATCATCATTTCAAACCGGCAGGCTATCTGAAACGAATGGTAAACAAAGTTTTGGATTACGTCGATACCTTCCATACCGACATCACTTGGGACAATGTCGTCTGGAAACCCGAACAGGAACGCACCGGGCTGATCAGCAATTTTCTGCAAAAACAAAAACATATTTCTACGGAAGGATTCGGTTTCCTTGCGCCCCTCAATATTGACGAATACATTGCCCACGATGGCTTTTCAGCCCTCACAAAAGCGCTTGCACTATCTCCGACGGAGATTATCGAGACGGTGCTGCAAAGCGGTCTGCGAGGGCGGGGCGGCGGCGGTTTCCCGACAGGCAAAAAATGGCAAATTGTCGCCTCTGCTTCCGGCGATCACAAATATATTATCTGCAATGGCGACGAAGGTGATCCGGGCGCCTTTATGGACAGAATGATGCTCGAATCATACCCCTTTCGCGTGATAGAAGGTATGTTGATTGCCGCCTACGCCGTCGGTGCCGACAGGGGGATTTTTTATATCCGCGCCGAATATCCGTTGGCAGTCGAGAGAATCAACAAAGCACTCGAATTATGCCGCGAAAAAGCTTGGACAGGCGAAAATATCAAAGACAGCGGTTTTTCGTTGGAAATCAGCGTGTTTGAAGGTGCAGGCGCTTTTGTTTGCGGAGAAGAAACCGCCCTCATTGCCTCTATCGAAGGCGACAGAGGTTTTCCGAAACAGCGTCCGCCTTACCCCGCTCTGCGTGGCTTGTTCGGATGCCCGACTTTGGTGAATAATGTGGAAACACTCAGCCAGATAGCTTTTATCGTGAAACAAGGTTACGAGGTCTATCGCCAAACCGGAACAGAAAACAGCAAAGGCACCAAAGTTTTTGCGCTTGCCGGAAAAATCAATCACGGCGGACTGATCGAGGTGCCGATGGGCATCAGTATCCGACAGATCATCGAAGAAATAGGCGGTGGCGTAGAAGGCGGACGCCAACTGAAAGCCGTACAAATAGGAGGACCTTCGGGCGGCTGTATTCCTGCCGAACTCTGCGACAGTCCCGTCGATTTTGATGCGCTGACCCGCTTGGGCGCTATGATGGGGTCGGGCGGTTTGGTAATTTTGAGCGAAGATGATTGTATGGTAGATGTGGCGCGGTATTTTCTCAGTTTCACCTGCGACCAGTCCTGCGGAAAATGTTCGTTTTGTCGTATCGGAACGCGCCGAATGCTCGATTTGCTGAATAAAATTTGCAGCGGACAAGCCTCCATGAGCGACATTGATTTGCTCGAAGAATTGGCATTGAATGTGAAACGATCATCGCTCTGCGGACTGGGTAAAACGGCGCCCAACCCCGTACTTACTACCCTCAAATATTTCCGCCATGAATACGAAGAACACGTCGGAGGCGTCTGTAAAACAGGGACTTGCAAAGATATGATCCGCTACGTCGTTACGGAGGAATGTATCGGATGCACCAAATGCGCAAAAGCTTGTCCGGTGGACGCCATTCCCTATACGCCCTACGCCATTCACACGATTAATACCGAAAAATGCGTGAAATGCGGGCTGTGCATCGAAGAATGTAACAGCAATGCCATCCGAAAAGTCAGCTTACAAGAAAACAATCACCCGATATGAATATATTAGTAAATGATAAAACCATCGCTTTTCAAGAGGGCGATACGCTGATAGAAACAGCTCGCCGAGCAGGAATCAATATTCCGGCGCTGTGTTATGCCAAAGACGCCGTTCACAAATCGTCGTGTATGATTTGCGCCGTAAAAGACTGTAAATCAGGACAAATTATTCCGTCTTGCACTACCAAAACAGTAGCAGAAATGCAGATTGATACCGAAAGCGAGGAGGTCGTCTTGACGCGCACCCTTTCGCTTGAATTGCTGTTGAGCGACCACCGCGCCGATTGCGAAGCGCCTTGCAGTTTGGTTTGCCCTTTCGGATTGGATGTGGAGCGGGTGATTCATTTTTATGACAGCGGGCAACTCGCGGATGCTTTTCGACTGATAGCGACGGCTTTTCCGTTGCCCGAATTGAAATGCCGAGATTGCAAAGCCCCTTGCGAAAAAGCCTGTCGTCGCGGAACGGTAGACCAACCGGTCGCTATCCGCAGTTTGATTGAGAAAATATGTCAAAAAAATGTCATAAACGATGACCGATCCGACAAACAATCGCCACAGCCCCTCTCTCACGACAAAACGATTTTTTATTCCCGTTTGGGACAATTCACGGCAAACGAAAAACAAGCACTGAAAGCCACCATCACCACCGAATCGCGTTGTCTGCATTGTGCCTGCGAAGGGAAAAAAGGCTGCAAATTGCGCGAATACGCAACCGCGCTCGGCGTCAAACGTTCCCGTTACAGCTATTCGTCCGCCACACCGGCGATGTCGAAACAGAAAATCGGCGACTGCCTGTGTTTTGAACCGGCGAAATGTATCAAATGCGGCTTGTGTGTTTATAACAGCGACAACGGATTCGCCTTCCAAAAGCGTGGCTTTGTGATGCAAGTCGTTCTCCCGCCACAAAACGAGGCAAATATATCCCGCCACTTGGCAGAATTGTGTCCATGCGGGGCGCTGTATTGAATAACGGTTTTTTCGCCAATATTGAAAAAACATGCATATGCATCTATTTTTTTGTGTTTTTGTATCGTACCTTTGCCACGTCAAACAGTACAAATTTTTAAATACAAATAAATATGAAAAAGTCGCTTTTTATCCTGACACTTGCAGCATTGATGATGCCAAATGCTGTCGCGCAAACTACGCTGAACTCCAACTTCACGGTTTCTACCACTTTTACGGCGGCTAACGGTCCGTATATCATAACAGCAAATATCGCTGTTAATCAAGGCGTTACAGTTACTTTTGAAGCCGGCGCAGAAGTCAAATTCAACGCTTCGCGCTCCATTACTGTGAACGGATCGTTGATTGCCAACGGCGTTACTTTCACCGGCAACAATGGCGTTACGGCAGGCTTTTGGGACGGTCTGTATGTTTCGGAAGAAGGCGATACAAAACCGTCGGGAAACATCTCGCTGACTAACTGTACGATCGAATATGCCAAAAATATCTACGTCAAAAAAGGTACGCTGACCTTGAACGGTTCGACGCTCAACAGTTTTAGCGCATCGGGCGTCAAAATTTACAAAGACGGCACGGCAAACCTCCATTCTTCGTCGATTTCAGCTTGCAACAACTATCCTGTCGAATATACAGGCGAAGGGACGCTCAACTCCGACGGCAATCTGACCATCGACAACAATACGAATCCTTATATTGGGGTTAATATTCAGAATATCAACAATTTACTGTATCTGAAAAATTTCGGATTGCCTTATTATATTACGAGAGATATCTATGTCTATGGCAAGCTACAAGTCGATGCAGGAACAAATATTGCTGTTTATCGCAGAATTTATATCAACGGGCAAATAGAAGCGATCGGGACGGCAGAAAATCCGATCACTTTTGAAAACAAATCATCGGCAACGACTTGGTCGGGCTTTCGTTTTGAAGATGCTGCCGACGACGCCAACTGCATATTGCGGAATTGCATCATCAGAGGCGCCATTAATAACGGCAACGAATATGCCGCCATCAATATTTTCAATGCTTCGCCGACGATAGATTCCTGCCAAATCATCGACAACTTGCGGAACGTATATATCAGCGGCACTTCGGCGCCGATTTTTTCAAACTCTGTTTTCGGAGCAGCCGTTACAGGTTACACGTCCGATTATTCAATCAATATTCTGATGGACGTCAGCGCATCGCCGGTCTTTACGAATGACTCGATTTTGTTTAATGCGACGCAGTTGAGAGGCATATCGCTCGTTGGCGCGACGGTTACGGGCGACGCCCAATTGCCCAAACGCTCATTTGCCAATATTGAAAATATCACTTATATCCTTTACGGCACCCTGACCATCCCCGTCGGCGCCTCGCTAACAGTGGAGGCTGGCGTGGTGATCAAAGCAAGAAATACCTCGTCCGTCATCCTTGCCAACGGAATATTGACCGGCGTCGGAACGACCGAACAGCCCATCGTTTTCACTTCGATTACCGACGACAATTATGGCAATCCGCTTGATACGCAAAACGATGGAGTGGTGAGCGTCACATACCGAACCGATGGACAAATTCGCCTCTACAGCAGTCAGCAGTCGATTTTAGACCACTGGTATATCTTGTCCGGCGGCTTGTCATCGAACGGATATGCGGTAGATGTCCGCAACAATAATATTGTCCGTAATTGCGAAATAGGCAATGCCTATCGGGGTGTTTTATTCACGCAAAATGCTGTGGTCAAAGACAATAGTTTCTCAAGCGTTCGCGATTATCCGCTCGGTTACACGCTCGACGCAGGTACGCCGGATATTGAAGACAACTTACTTTATAATGTCGGTTTCGACGGCATTTTGCTTGACGGCGTGGCAAGCGGATCGCACACACTTTCGCCCATGAGCCTTGGGGGGATTTTACAGTCGCCTTACATTCTCGCCAAAAATATTACTATCGCAGCAGGCAGTGTATTGACCATCGAGTCTGATAACATCTTTAAAATCAACTCGGCTTATACGGTTTTTACGGTGAATGGCGCCATCAAAGCCATTGGAACTAAAAACCGTAAAATTATTTTTACTTCGATCAAAGACGATTCGCAGTGCAATGATACCAACAACGACGGCTCGACCACCATTCCCGATAAGGGCGATGCCGGATTGTTTGTCTATAACAATACGGACAGCGAAGATAATATTCTGCGCAACTGCGAATTTCTATACGGAAGGACTATTTCCATTACCAACAGCAAGGTGAAAATTGATTCCGTAAGATTTAATTTTATCACTCCCTATCCGTTAGCGATTTACGGAACGGCAAATCCTGAAATAAGCAACTGCGTGTTTAACAACATTGACGATGCACCGATCTATATGGATCTGTTTTCCAACCCGACTTTTGCAGAAAACAGCGTAGCCAACACGCGATATATTGCTTTGCGGCTACGGGGCGGCAATCTTTCGGGCGTTGTGCCGATTCGCAATTTTGCAGGATACGACAATATTTCGTATCTATGCACCGAAAACATGACGGTCAATTCGAGCAGCGAACTGACCATTCCTGCCGGAGCGGTTTTCAAAGGCGCTTTCAGGTGGCAAATAGACGGAAAAATCAACATTGAAGGCAGCAGCGAACATCCTGCCGTATTCACCGCTATTGGCGACGACAGCTATGGCAATCCGCTCGATACCGAACAGAACGGCAACGGCAGCATCACTACAGGCAGTTATTTCGACTTTCTTGATAATTCTTCCGACGCCAGCGCCATCGACAATGCGGTTTTCAGATATTCACAGTCATACTCGGTAAGACTGACCGGCGCATCGCCGTCCATCAGCAACTCTCGATTTGAAAACATCAATTATGCTGCGGTTTTGCTTGCCGGCATCAGCGCCCCTTCGCTGACCAACAATGTTTTCGACAATGCAAAATATGCGCTGCAAACTTCAATCACCGCCTATCCGTCGGTCGAAAGCGGCAATATCATCAAAGGAACGACGCCGCGAGCCATTCGCATCACGAATGAAACGCTCGCGCAAGACGCCACACTGTCGAAACGCAATTTTGCGGGAATAGATGATATACCTTATCTGTTTGATAATTACACAGTTGGAACTTCTGCCCGTCTGACCATAGACGCGGGCGTGATATGCAAATTTGAATCCGGCGGTTATATCGACGTCAAAAACGGATTGACAGCCATCGGCGGCGACAGTCCCGACAGCGTCATCGTTTTCACGTCTTACCGCGACGATTTCTACGGCGGCGACACTTACAACGATGGCGACGCCAGCCAGCCCGCTCCCGGACAATGGCAATACATCAGATTTTCCAACGAAGCCATCGACGCCGATTGCCAACTGAAAAACTGTATTTTGCGATATGGTGGCTATGGTATAAACAATGGCGCAATCATCATCGCCGACGCCTCGCCCACCATCGAAAACTGCCGCATCTATGGCTATTATTATAATGGTATCTATTCTTCCGGCGTTTCTTTTCCAAGCATATCGCGATGCGATTTCACCAATTCGCAAGGCGGAAGCAACTGCTATGCCATCAAAAACGCCACAAGCGCGAATGTGATTACCGCTTCCGACTGCTGGTTTGGCTCGGAAACAGGACCTACTCATGCCTCCAATCCCGCAGGCACAGGCGAAAAAGTGAGCGACGGCGTCAGTTTCACACCTTTTGCCACGCAAATCGCTAAAGCCGACCTCGGCGATGTGAGCCGTAACGGAACAGTCAATCCCTACGATGCTTCGCTCGTGTTGCAACAAGCTGTCGGCAACATCACTTTCGACGCCGATCAGCAGCTCCTTGCTGACGTCAATTCGAGCGCAACGGTCAATTCTTACGATGCCTCGCTGATTTTGCAATACAGCGTCGGGCTGATCACCTCGTTCAAAACTTTGCCGCAATTGATTGCCGCTCATTCCAAGCTGCAAAACGCAAACGCTGAAATTGTTTTCGGAACAATCACGCAAAACGAAGCATCGCAAATCTTTGTGCCGCTCTCGCTGACTATCGGAAACAAGATAAAATCCATCGACCTGCAAATGACTTTCGACGCCGAACATCTTGCTTTGGCTCAAATCGAAAGAAACAATTTGCCGACGGGTATTTCTTACGCACAAAACAACGATTTCAGCAGCGGAAAAATCAATATTTCCATTGCCTCGCCCTACGATTTATCTTTGCAAAACAATGATATTCTATTGATATTCAATGTGATAAATACAAGTATCGCATCCTCCGAATTGCAGATCAACCGATTTTGGGCAAACGACAATGATCTGACGGATAAGCAGGCTGTTGCCATTCAAACTTCCGTTCCGACAGGATTTTCTGCTACAAACATCGAAAACGGGATCCATTTATTGATTGAAAATAATACCTTGAATATCAATGCGGATAATTCGTTGGTTATAAACAATATACAGATATTTGACCTTTTGGGCAGAAAGAGGTTCGAGCAACAGGGAAATGAACGTCGAATAAAGCTTTCACCCCGCCTGCATACAGGTATCTATATCATTAATATAGAGACGGATAAAGGAAAAATAACGCAAAATGCCGTCGTAAAATAATCAACGGACAAAAAAGAAGTTAAACTCATGAAATTTTGAAATTATGAAAACGTTCAAAAAAAATATCATCATTCCGATGCTGCTTGCCATAAGCGGAATTTTTACGGCGAATGCACAAGCGATCAAACTGTCGATATCCAATGTTTCGGTGATGCAGGGCGACACTTTTCAAGTGGTGTTGAAATCCGATTCCTCTTTCACCGGTCGCAATGTGATGGCGTATCAAATCGGTTTGACCTATTCGTCAAGCACGCTGGAATTTCTCGGCTTGGACTCTGTTTCAAGCTTGCTTTCCGCGTGGGGAAATCCTGCGCTGAACAGCAATACTGCCGGACAGTTGCGTATGGCAGGCGCCGGCACACAGGCGCTTTCAGGCAACGGAAATCTGATGTATTTTCGATTCAGAGCCAAAAACAGCGGATCTTCTACGGTTGGCAACATCGCCTCCTACACTATGTTCAACGATGGCTCACCCGCAGTTACTTTCGGCAATGGCACCGTTGCTGTTGCTGCCATTTCGATGCCCTCTATTTCGCCGGCGAGCCATACTATGTTTGTCGGGGAGCAGGTTCAAATGTCGGCTTCCGGCGGACTTACACCATATACATATAGCGTTGAAAAACAAACTGTTGCGTCGATTTCTGCAAGTGGTTTGCTGAGTGCCGTCGCTCCGGGAACTACCAAAGTCCGAGTTACCGACGCAAGGGGCAACACTGCTTTGACAAGTGGCGTGTTTGATGTGCGCGGCGTGAGATTGAGTGTTCAAAATATCAATGCGCCGCTGAACGACACGGTCTATTTGCCCATCAACATTGAATTTGCAGCCGGAGTTACGATTTTTTCGGGATATTTTGACATCACGTTCAACAATTCGCAAATTGAAGGCATCAGTCAAAACGTGCAGCAGGGCGATTTTCCGATGATGTTGCAAACCAATGCTTCCACCGGTAAAATCCGCGTTTCGTTTGCCTCAACCAACGGCTTATCCACATCGGGAACACTCTGTCGCATAGCCATCAAAGCGCTGCAAAGCGGAACGCACACGGTGTCGCTGCAAAATGTATTGTTTAATGAAGATTTACTTGCATTCACCACCGCAGGAAGCATCAGCACCAGCTGTGTCGGCGTATCTTCTTTTGCGCCCACCTTGCCCGAAAATGCTGCGACCAATCAAAACAACGCCATTACTTTTCACTGGCAGGCAGCGACCAACGCCGTTTCATACAGGCTATACCTTTGGAAAGACGGTAGCACAGCGCCTGTCTCGCCTACACGAACAACATCTTCTACCTCAGCCTCCGTTTCAAATCTCGAATATGGAGCAACTTATCATTGGAAAGTTACAGCCGTCAACCAATGTTCAACGCTCGACTGCGAAGAACGAACATTTGTGGTGAAAAATGTGCCTGATTTGTATATTTCTGATATTCAGGTAGATACATTGCTCGTTTCGGGTGACAGTTTCGATATTGAAATCACCGTCAAAAATGCGGGACCGGCTGCTGTCAATGCACAGTGGCGCGACGCCGTCTATATTTCCGCCGATTCGTCGGCAAACGGTAGCAAAACCCAACTCGGCATTAAATACAATTTAAGTCAATTAGAACCCGGAGGCAGTTATCATCAGACTTTTACGGCAACTGTTCCCAACGAATATTCGGGCTATTATTATATTTTTGCCCGCGCCGACGTGAACGGCAACGTTGTTGAAAGTGATGAAAGCAACAACTATATGCGCTTTTCCGATCCGGTAAAAGTCAGTTTGCGGGCGTTCCCCGATATTTCGGTGAAAAATATTACGGCGGCGCAGGCAACGCTTGTCCCCGACGATTCTCTGCAAATCAATTTCACGGTCGAAAACATCGGAACGGCTGATGCTGTGGGCGGTTGGAACGAACGCATCACCCTTGTCGCCGACAACGGACAAAAAATCACTTTGACTCCCCAATCGAGTTTTTCCGAAACACTTGCAGCAGGTGCGAGCGTGAGCCGTAGCGTCAGTATTAAGCTGCCAAAAATTCTGCGTTTTTCGGGCGTGGCGCATATCGATACGGAACTCTTGCCCAAAGCCTTGTTAGTAGAACATTCGACCGCAAAAGCCAACAATATCGCCACTTCCGCTTCCACAGTTCCGGCACAAAACCGCCTGTTTTTGACGCTCAACATCGGATCCATCAGCGAAAATTCAACGAGCCTTGTGCCATTCACCCTTACTCGAAGCGGAGATTGCGGCAATTCATTGATTGTAAATATGTTAGCTGCGCCTTCCGGGCAGATCAATCTTGATGCGCAAATAGTAATTCCGGCAGGAAAATCGACGGTAAACGGCACATTCACGGCTATCGACAACCAAATAGTTGACGGACAACGCACGGTAAACATCGGCTTTTCTGCTACCGATTATCAGTCGGCGGAAGGAAGTATCAATATTTTAGACAATGAGGACGCCGTGCTGACAGCTGTTTTAAGTGCTACGCAAGCCAATGAGGGCGATTCTCTCTATCTGACTATTACCAGAAATCTGATAACAGCCTCACCTTTAACTGTTTATATAGCCACCAATAAACCGAATCAGTGGACTTTCGACAATGCGGCGACGATAGCGGCAAATGAAGCTTCGATAGTCGTTCCGATACATGTAAGCAATGACAACGCACCCGAAATTGCCGGCGCGGCGCAAATAACGGTCAGTAGTGCAGGTTTTGTTTCCGGCGTTGCCTCTGCCGTGATTTACGACGACGACGTGCCGGAATTGCAATTTACCGTTTCGCAGGACACTATTTCGGAGGCTGACGGCGTGTATGCTTTGCAGGCATCTATCAAGCGTTTGAGCGGAACAGGCGCCATCACTGTTCGTTTCAATCAATCGCCGCAGGGCTTGTTGATTTTGCCTTCGCAACTGACCATGCCCGCCAATGTGAGCGAAATAAAATTCAATATAGGCGTGGTAGATAATGCCGAAATGGATGGCTACCGACAGGTTACCGTTTCGGGCGGAGTGCTTATTTCCGGCTGCAACTGCGCTGCTTCTGTTGGGAATGGCGGATATATCGAAAAAACAATCGTCATAGCCGACAACGACGGACCGACCATCAGGCTTGCCGTCAATCCCATTTCTCTGTTTGAAGGCAAAACCAACGGCAAACTGATCATTACCCGCAATACGCCGCCTGTCGACAATCTGACGGTCAATATTTCTCACAACGACACAAGTGAAGTCGCCATTCAGACAAGCGCTGTGATTCCGGTGGGAACGCAGTCGGTCGAAGTGCCGATTACTGCCCTTGTCGATGGTGTCGATGATGGTACGCAAACGGTCGTCATCACCGCGTCGGCAGCCGGTTATACTTCCGGTTTCGGCTCATTGTATGTTACCGACATCAACAAGCCGGATTTGGTTTTGCGCAATGTGTCGACAAGCACGGCAAACGCGCTGACAAGCGACTCCATCACTATCGGCGGCACACTGATCAACGAAGGCTTTTTGAACGCTCCGAGCAATCTCGTCATCGGTTTTTATCTCTCGCAAGATATGTATTACAATTCCGGCGACGACGAACTCGGTACACTGACCACCTCTTCGATGCTCCTACAAGGCGATTCGATGAGTTTCTCTAAAAAAGTCAAACTCCCCACAAAAACCGGCGATTTTTATCTGCTTGTACAGGTCAATCCGCAAAAAACGATTACCGAACTCGAATATAACAACAATACATCCATTCCACTTTCCATTGACATAGCACCCGAATATACGGCAACCGCCGAAGTTGAAAAAACTGTTTGTTCGCAAAATGAGCCGATAGAAATTACAGGTCGGGCGTTGAGAACCGATCTGTCGCCCGTCGCCAACGCTAACGTTGATGTCTATCTTTTCATTAATGGCGCCCGCAAAACCATCAAAGCTATCTGCGACGAAAACGGCGAATACCGCATAGAATACACGCCGCTGTCGGGCGAATCGGGACATTACGGCGTCGGCGCCTGTTTCCCCAATCAAAACCTGACAGTCGTACAGGACGAATTTGACGTTTTGGGGCTGAAACGCACTTCAACCGACTATATTATCTGGCTCACAAAAACCGGACAAGTGCTCCATCAGTCGCTTTCGGTGCGCAATACCAGCAATCTCCCGCTGCACAATGTCGTTTTTACCGCCGAAAATCTGCCCGAAGGCTGCTCTCTGACCGTTGAGCCGATTGCCCTATTGAACGGAAACGAAACAGTCGAGATCAATTATGCTGTCGTCGGTACCGTCATCACCGCATCCAACGACTATCTGAAAGTGCCGATAAAACTCACTTGCGATGAAGGCGTAGAAACCTCATATACAGCCTATTACTACTGCCAAAACTTGCAGGCAACGCTTGAAACATATCCGCCGAGTATTGATACGAAAATCATTAAGGACAACCCGAAAATATTTGAATTTATTGTTTTCAACAAGGGTTTGGGCGAATCAGGCAAGATTCATATCGCCTTGCCCAACGTGCCGTATATGACTTTGGTCAGCAACGATACGATTGGAAGCCTCGCGGCTGGCGAACAGGCAACCGTTAGCTTGCGACTTGCCGCCACCGACGAGGTGCCGCTCAACGTGCCGCTGACGGGCAATCTCGCCATCAACTGCGAAAACGGCAGAGGCTATTCCGTTCCTTACAAAATGGAAGCGGTATCGACCAACACCGGCGTTTTCACCGTCGATGTGGTAGATGAATATACCTACAACACCATTGAAGCGCCGCATTTGGCAAACGCGCATGTCAAACTGAAACATCCTTACAGTGGCGCCATCGTTGCCGACGGATTCACGGGCGCCGACGGCAAATTTATCGCTACGGATATTCCGGAAGGCTATTACACGCTCACCGTTGAGGCGGAAAAACACGAAGGCTATCGCGGCGACTTCAATATCAACGCCGGCGAAAACAATTATCAAACAGTGTTTATCGCCTTTAAAGCAATCACTTACACTTGGGAAGTGGTGCCGACCGAAATAGAAGACAACTATCAGATAGATTTGATCATGACGTATGAAACGAATGTGCCGAAACCGGTCATCATCATGGAAATGCAAAAAGAATTTCCGCAACTTGTCAACGACGAAACTTATCCTTTCCTTGTTACAATCACTAATAAAGGTCTGATTATGGCAAAAGATTTGGAAGTGATATTGCCCGAAGATCTGAATGAATACGAATTTGAAACTACTTTTGACAAAATCGACCTCGCCGCACAGCAATCGGTTCAGGTGCCTGTGATTATGCGAAGAAAGCAGGTGAATAGAAGTAGCAAAATGGCAGCCTCGACATCTGACATTTCTTTTGATTGCAGTTTTAGCATTGAATCCTTCTGGTATTTGAAATGTGGCGAATCATTACAATGGGATATAGCTATGACCGAAGGAAAATATATTAACGCAAACTGTACTTTATTATATGGCAATAACAATAGTGATCTCATCAAAAGCACAGGTGCAGGTGAAGGCACAAGTGAAGGTCCCGGCGGCTTTTGTTTTGGTTGTTTAGCCGGCAAATACACACCACCAAATTATTTCGATTGGTTGCCCTTATCTACCGAAAAAAAGAGCTGTGATGAATGTGTAGCCGCTCTGTTCGGGACACTGATGGGCTTTTTACCGGGTAGTTACGGCACGGCAGTTTCTGCTTTGGGTTGCGCCAAGTCCATGGCAAGTGGCGGCAGTCCCTCATGTGTGATCAGTTTAATACCGGGCTGGGGCAATGTCTATTCGACAATCACTACCGCATATATTTGTGGTCGTTCCTTCTCGCCGCCTGCCCGCAATAACATCAGGTCATTTTCTGCTGTCAACGAATCGAATATTCCGCCTGTTATGGCGCCACTGGTCGAAGATTTGCAACAGATTCAATACGCAATTGACGCCAACAGAATAATTATCGAAGAAATAACCGGTATTGAAAAAATATATGAAAGAGAGAACTTCATCGACTTTATGACCGTCATTGATTCCGTACGACTTTATCAACAAGCAATTACAAATGATCATTTAGCGGAAATAAAACAACTGCTTGAAGGTTCCGATATTATGGTGGACGAAATAGATAATTTTGCACAACGGTGGAACAGCACTATCGAAGCTAATGCGCAGGGAATATACGAACCTAATTCAACTTTTCACAACATTATCAACAAAAATATTCTCGACGCCCAAGAGGAAGAAATAAGCAAAATCGACCACTACACCGAAGATCGCGGCTATACGGATTTGGCGGATATGTATGAAAAAGCATATTCGGATCTGTACGACGAAACACAAAAGTTACAAAATTCTGTCTGCGCCAAAGTGCAAATTCAAATTTCACAACGTCTCGTCCTCACCCGCGAAGCCTTTGAAGGTACGCTCACCATCGACAACGGACACGAAAGCCTTCCGATAGAGAACATTAAACTGTCGCTCGAAGTTACAAATATGAACGGCGAAATTTGCAACGACCTGTTTGAAATCGAGACCAAAGCATTGAGTATTCTCACCGGCATCGACGGTTCAGGCACGCTCGGAGCTGCGCAAAAAGGCAGCGCTACCATCCTCTTTATTCCCGAACGGGGCGCCGCGCCGGAAATAGCGACTAATTACAATTTCGGCGGCTCGCTGTCGTATTTAGACCCCTTCACCGGCTTGGTCGTAACGGAAACTTTATCGCCCGTTACCCTCGAAGTGCATCCCAGCCCCAATCTCTATCTGCATTATTTTATGCAACGCGATATTTTGGGCGATGATCCGCTAACCGAAGATAAAGTGGAGGCAACAGTTCCCGCCGAACTCGCACTGATGATCTGGAACGACGGTTTCGGCGAGGCGAAAAACGTGAAAGTAGAATCGGCACAACCCGAAATCATCGACAACGAAAAAGGGCTTGCCATCAATTTTGCGCTTATCGGATCTAACTTGCAGGGACAACCGCGCCAACTCGGTCTGAACAATATCAACTTCGGAACCATCGCCCCAAAAACCGCACAAATCGGTCAATGGTGGTTTGCCGCCGACCTGCTTGGACATTTTACCCACTACGAAACCCGCCTCGTCCATTTAGATTCGCGTGGCAATCCCGATTTGAGCCTCGTCAGCGGAGCAACACTGCACGAATTGATCCGCAGTATCAACGTCTATAATATGGAAGACAATATCGCCGACTTTCTTGTCAATGAAGAACAGGATGTCGATGAAATGCCCGATATTATATACTTGTCGAATGGCGCCACTATTGACGTAGCGCCCGTACAATCCATCATAACGCAAGGAACGCCCGTAGCGCCGGACTACGAATGTAGCATTAGCGTTACGCCAAGCCTCTACGGATGGAACTACGGCAAATTTGCCGACCCGACCGACGGACGCAGCGCTCTGATCAGCATTATCCGCCAATCCGACGGATTCCGGCTGCCCGAACGCAATGTCTGGCAAACCTACGTTACGCTGCCCGACGGCGCCGATCCCGTCTATGAAAATCTGATTCATTTCACCGACAACTTCGACGAGGTGCAGCCGCAAACGTATATCCTTAAATTCTCAGCGCCGCAAATCAACGTACCCGAAATAGACCGCTTTGAAGGCGTCCCGACCGGACTCATTTCTACCCGACTTGACTCGGTCGTCGTGGTCTTCAAAAACGAAATTGACGATGCGACCTTCACTTGGGAAGACTTGGTCTTGCGCTGTCAGGAAGGAGCTAATCTGATCAACAATACCGTGATTATCAACAAATTGGATTCTGTTTCCTATTCGATCAATTTTTCGGAACTGACGGTCGCCGACGGATACTATGTCTTGACTGTTAATACCGACGACGTCGTCAATTTCAACGGCGTTTTTGGTACGACCGGCAAACAATGCGAATGGACGCAATATGCCTACACTCCGGCAGTGGAAGAATTTATCGGGCTGCCTGAAAACAACGTCGGCAACGCTTTCAACGAGCTGCAAGTCCTTTTCACCGTCCCGATCGACGAATCGTTTTTTACGTCCGAAGATTTGATTTGGGAGAAAAACGGCACAGGAATATCGGTAGCGCCCACCATTACAAAAATCGACGACGAAAGCAAACTGTTCAAAATATCCGGATTGTCGGCGATGATGAACGCCGACGGCAACTATTCGTTGACCGTCGATATGCCGAATATCAAGTCGAAACAGGGAGTGGCAGGAGCCCTACAACAGAGCGTCGAATGGAGAATCGACCATCTTGCGCCGCACATTACCAATATTATCCCGCTGAAAATCGACGGCTACGACGAACAGCATATCACGGCTTTCGACATCGTTTTCAGTGAGAAAATTTCGTCGCTCACACTTGCCAATATCGAACTCTATCGAGACTTGCAACCACAGCCGCTTTCGCAGATGGATATTGCCGCTATTAACGATACGGTCTATCGTCTCACGCAATTTCGTATGCTGACCTACTACGAAGCAACTTATTCGCTGAAAATCAAACTCGCAGGCATATCCGACCTCGCAGGCAACCAAAGTAGCGACACGGAAGAATATCAGTGGACGGTCAATCGTAGCACACCCGCCGCAGTTACGAATATGGCGATCTCGCCGGACTATGGATTTTCGGCTACCGACGGCATCACGCGCACAGGCAACCTGACACTCTCTTTGACCGTCAATGCGGCAAATACGCATATCCGCATTTATCAGAAAACGCTCGAAAGTTCAATCTTGCTCAAAGATACCGCAGTCGCCTCGATGGGAACGCTCTATCTGCCGCTGTCTATTTCGATTGCAGGCAGCTTGACCTTGAGCGCAGAATGTGTGGATATATACGGAAATAAAGCCGTTACCGACCTGCCCATCTATCTTGACGATGCACGATTGAGCGCCACCTTCGACAAGGCGCCGACAAGCGTCGTTCGCATCCATCCCGATACTATTCTGCTCAATGTTTCCGATAAAATTCTCGATGACACAAATCTGAAACAGCAGCTCGTATTTGCGCACAACCATTCTGTTATCAATAATAACACATTGAATATCACCAATATAAGTGAGAAACAATATGCTATTGTGAATTTCGGAAATACCGGCGTCAGCGCAGGCGGAACGATGTCGCTCACCTTTCAGACCGACGTCTTGCAAAAATACAGCAGCGGGCAGTTCGGTCTTTTGCCTGCTACTGTCGAATGGACTTTGCGCGGCAACCATGCGCCGACGGCAAACGCAGGCAGCGACCAAACCGCTATTGCCAACGTCATCGTGATCTTGGATGGTTCGCAGTCGTTTGACCTTGACGGCGACGCCCTGACCTATCAATGGGAAGCCCCAAGCGGCATTACGCTCAACAATGCCAACAGTGTCCGTCCTACCTTCGTATGCCCAAGTCCGGCAAACAATTCCGAACTCGAATTTACGCTCGTTGTGAGCGACGGTTTGGAAACTTCGCAGGCAAAGGTAATGGTAACGGTCAGCGTAGCAACTGATATTCGGCAACTGACAGAAAACAGCGAAATGCTGATCTTCCCCAACCCAGCCTCGACGAATTTCAACATCGTGATCAGCGAGCCGACAGCTTGCCAACTTACGATCTGCATCCTTGACATCAGAGGACAAACTATCCGTATTGAAACACGACAACACAATGGTCAGCCCGTATCGTACAACATCGATCGCCTGTCACTGCCGGCAGGTATCTATTTTGTCAAAGTCATCACCGACAATAATGTGAAGACAAAAAAATTGATAGTGAAATAAAAGCCCACTAACCACTAATCACTAATCACTATAGACTAACTCCACGATTTCCATATTGTGAATATTGTCGCCGTCAATTTCAAAGCGAAGTAATGTTCTGACCGTGTGGAAGCCGTATTTTCCGGCAGCTCCGGGATTCAGACAGAGCATTTGAAAATTTTTGTCGAACATCACTTTCAGGATATGCGAATGTCCGCAGACAAACAGTTGCGGACGGTGTTCGATGATTTGCTGCCGGATATTGAAGTTGTAATTACCCGGATAACCGCCTATATGTGTGAGCATTACATTGACATCTTCTACTTTGAAACGTAAGATTTCGGGGCAGCGTTGGCGAATGTCATTGCCGTCAATATTGCCATAGACGGCGCGTGTTTCGGCAATTTTTTGCAGCTTAAACAATATTTCCGTGCTGCCTATATCGCCTGCATGCCAAATTTCTTGGCAATTTTCAAAATAACGGCGATATTTGTCATCCCAATAGCCGTGCGTATCGGAGAGCAGTCCTATTTTCATTGGCTTGGGTTTTATTGGAATATTTTCTCGCTCAACACGATTAATATTATGATTAAACAGAAGAAACTCAACAAGTTACGCGCTGTCAGCCAACGAATCATAAACCAGCCTATTCCTGCCTGTTTCAGACGTTCAAAATTGCCGAAAGGACCTTGCCACCAATGCGGCTCAAAGGTGCGCTGCGGATTTTTAACAAATTGCAACATCAAATAAAACAAATAGACAGCCATCGGCAAAGTGAGCAAAGTCAGCAGGTACCAAGCGGAAAAATTGCCGCTCACGACGCCCGCCACTATCAAGCCGAAAGACACAATCAGCAGCACCGCCAAAGCTGCAAGCATCGCTTTTTGCGTTTTCAACAGCACAGCAAACGTCATTTTCCCCACTTCGCGGTCGGGGTCGCAATCCATAATGGAATGAACATAAATAATATTGGCGACCAACAAGCCTATCGGGATCGATAGAAACAGCGTGTTCCAGTCGAGTGAGCCGCAAGCCGAATAATAGACGCCCAGCATCGACAGCGGTCCAAACATCAGTCCGATCACCGCCTCGCCCAATCCGCGATAGGACAAACGCAAGGGCGGACCTGAATATTCTATGCCTGCAATAGCCGCAATAAGCGCAATCCACAACACTGTCAATCCTCTGAAATACAGTATGATACTGCCAATAAACATCGCGCATACGCCAACAATTATACAGACTGCAAGCAATCGATTTAAGGTGGTTTTTTCGGAAACCAAATACGGACACTTGCTCATTCTGGCGCGAAACCCTCTGTGCGTCATCCGCTCACGAAAATCGGATTTTTTAACACGATAATCAAAATAATCGTCAAAAAGATTCATCGACGAATGAGCCAACGCTACACCAATAATCGCTAATAAGCCCAGCCACAAGGAAAAATCGGCATGTCGGCTTGCCAAACACAAAGCCGTAAAAGCAGGCATTACACTTTGCGGCAAAGCATGCGGACGGCTGTTTTTATACCAAAAAGATAAATGATTCATAATAAATTTACAATATTAGCAGGCAAAGGTAGTAATTATTTAGAAAATTATTCCTATCTTTGCACAGATTTTTAATCCAAGTTGGAATCAATCAATAATCAATAATAAAGTTTATGGATAAAAAAAGAGTTTATTTGTTCGGCAACGGAACTGCCGAAGGTCGTGCAGATATGAAAAATCTGCTCGGAGGTAAAGGCGCTAATTTAGCGGAAATGAATTTGATAGGGGTACCTGTTCCGCCGGGGTTCACTATTACAACCGAAGTGTGTACGGAGTACAATCAAGAGGGAAAAGATGCTGTTATAGCATTGATTAAAGCCGAAGTAGAGGCTGCGATGAAACAGGTCGAAGCACAGACAGGTACTAACTTTGGCGACAGCCAAAACCCGCTACTCGTGTCGGTGCGTTCGGGCGCCCGCGTGTCGATGCCGGGTATGATGGACACCGTCCTCAACCTCGGTATGAACGACAGCGCTGTGGAAGCAATCGCCCGCAAATCG
>JAISUM010000027.1 GCA_031272095.1 Candidatus Symbiothrix sp.
GTGTATTGGGGTTTATATGTCCCGGCTGCAACGTGCACCGTATCGCCTGCATCAGAGGCGTTAATCATTGCCTGCAAATCGTTGGAGGCATTTTCCCAAGAAGAGCCGTCGCCCGTACCTTGTACGGTTGAAGTAACATAGCGTACTGTTTGCGCATTGATCGCAAAAGTGAAAAACAAGGCTATAAACAGCGTTATAGCCGCTTTAATGCTTACATGTGGTGTTTCCATGATCTTGTAATGTTTATAAGTTATTATTTATAATTCATTGAATTTTAATCTTATACGCTTGAAAAACGCGACAAATATAGATAATTTTTCAGTTACTGCAATATAATAAATGTTAAATTTTCATCGGGGTGGTGATTTTTTGTCTGAACTGTGATTTTCGTATGATGATACCCTTATTCTAAAATATGAATATCGGATATGTTATACAAACAGACCCTGAAAGGGTCGTATCAATAGCGCAGGGCGACGCCCTGTTGAAATATGTGGCGTGCCATCCTGTAAGCCCTGAAAGGGCGCAATCGGGAATAAGGGTCTTTCTTTCGCTTATTCACTGATAGCATCACTCCGAAGTGATACTATCAGTCAGCCACTAACCACTAACCACTAATCACTACCCACTATTTCACTATTTTTTCGTACCTTTGCCGACAAATTTTTAAAAGATGACAGGAACACTCGTAAATGCAGGCGCTATTATTGCCGGAAGCGCTATCGGATTGATTTTCAAGACACGATTGGCGGAAAAATATCAGACGCTTTATTTTCAGGCGGTTGGTTTGTTCACCTTAGTTTTGGGCGTGCAGATGGCGCTGGGGATGACCTATCCGCTGTTGGTGATATTGAGTTTGGTGGTCGGCGGATTTTTGGGCGAACGACTGCAATTGGAATCGAAAGCCGACAATCTCGGCAATTTTATTCAACAGAAAATTCATTCGCGCAACGAGCGTTTTACCGAAGGCATCACGACGGCTTTTCTGCTGTTTTGTATGGGATCAATGACTGTCATCGGCGCGATAGAAGAAGGTTTCGGCAAGACGTCAGACCTGTTGCTGACCAAATCGGTGATGGATTTTTTCTCGGCGATTATGCTGGCTGCCGGTCTGGGCATCGGCGTTCTGATGTCGTTTATACCGCTGCTGCTGTTTCAGGGCGGCATCACCTTGTTGGTTGCTTCGGCAGGTAAAGACATTCCGCCGATCATTATTAGCGAATTGACGGCGGTCGGCGGCATCATTCTGATAAGCTTGGGCTTTTCGCTGACCGGCATCAAAAAATTGAATGTGTTGAACTTTTTGCCTGCGCTGGCGCTGATTGTCGTTTTCGTCTGGCTGTGGCTGAAATACAGCTGACTATTTTTATTTACATAATTCGCGCAACCTGTTGATATTGGCAATTTCGCCGATGATCCAAAGAATGTCGCCCTGTTCAAATTCCAAATCCAGACCCGGATTGAGCAATGAGGTATTGTTGCGCTCGATACCTATCACCATCAAATCGTAGTCGTCCTGAATGTGCGATGTCCGTAAGTTCTTGCCTGCCAAGGGCGAATCGGCTTCTATTTCCAATTGCTGCAACACGACGTCCTGCACCGGTTTCCTTTCGTATTCGGCATATTTTTGTTTCTTTTCTTCGATGCGCTGTTCAAACAGGTCGATCTGCTTGTCGGTGCCGAACACCACGATGCGGTCGTTGGGATAAATCCGCTCGTCGCCGTTGGGGATATTGATACGAATATCGCCCCTGACAATCGTAACAATATTGACGCCAAACAGCTGCCTGAATTTCAGTTCTTTTAAGGTTTTTCCTATAATCGAATAATTCGGTTCGATGACAAATTCCGACAAGTGCAAATCGCGTTCGAGCAAGTGATTGGCAAAACCTTGCGTAACCGGTTTTTGTGAGGCTTCGAATGCTTCTTTCTCGTTGAAATTATTGGTAAATCGCCGTTCCAAACGCTGGGTATGACGTTGCAGATGGCGCGACGCCATAAACAGGAAGAGCAAAATCAGCGCCAACGACAGTGCGATCACGAGATTGGTATGGAAGAGCCGGAGCAAGACATACATAATCAGGGCACACGAAATCAGAATACGCAGAATGATAGTGAACAGCAGGTGTCCGCGATAGACTTTATTGGTTTTCCAGAGGTGTAAAAATTCGACCGAATGGTCTTGCTGAATGATGATTGCCCGCAGGAAGGGCGAAATCAAGCCTAAAATCACGATTGCTGCCAGCGCATTGCCTTTCCAGCCCGGCAACCAGAGCTGCAAATAAGGCGATCCGAGTTCGAGCGAAAAATAAATAATGATGACACACAGCAGGGTGTAGAGCAGGCTGCGCATCAACATTTTTTTCAGGAACGATTTCCAGACGGTTTTCTGATTGACCGGTCGGGCGATAGAGATGTCTCTGTTCAAATATTTCTGCCATTTTTCGGGCAAAGTGCGTTCCAAAAAGCCATAGACGGGCGTCGAAAGTTTCATCATATAGGGCGTGGCAAAAATGGTCAGCACCGACGCCGAGACGATGATTTGATAGAGCGAATTTTCGATGACGCCCAAAGACATTCCCAGACCGGCAATAATATACGAAAATTCACCGATTTGTGTCAGTGAAAATCCGGCGGAAACGGCTGTCTGCAAATTCTGTCCGGCAAGCAGGATGCCCACCGTCGCAAAAATCATCTGTCCGACAATCACCACCACACTGATAATCAGGATCGGCACAATATTGTCGCCCAACGAACTTAACTGAATCATCATCCCGACCGACACGAAAAAAATGGCGCCGAAGAAATTTTTGATCGGCATAATCATCTTGTCAATGCGCTCGGCATCCAAAGTTTCAGCCAAAATCGAACCCATAATAAAGGCGCCCAAAGCAGCCGAAAAACCGGCTTTCGTCGCCAAATAAACCATCCCCATACAGAAAGCCAATGCCATAATCAGCAAGGTTTCGTCGTTGAGAAAGCGTTTCATCGTGCGCAAAACAGTGGGAATCAGAAAAGTGCCTAACACAAACCAGAACAGCAGAAAAGCCGTCAATTTGAACAGGCTCACCAACATTTCCGTACCTTGAAATTGCCGACTGACTCCAATCGTCGAAAGCAAGACCATCAGCAAGACGGCAACCAAATCTTCGATAATCAGCATGCCCAGCACTATGCCCGCAAAATTTTTCTTGGTCAAATGCAAATCTTCAAACACTTTGATAATGATCATCGTGGAAGACATACACAGCATAGCGCCCAGAAACAGGCTCGACAGATGGCTCCAACCGAAACTCAAGCCGGTGAGGTAGCCCAGCCCGATCATCGACACCACCACAAAAATAGTGGATATGAAGGCGGTCGCGCCCACTTTCATCAGTTTTTTAAAGCTAAATTCCAAGCCCAGCCCAAACAGCAGAAAGATGATGCCGATTTCTGCCCAAGTCTCGATATTTTCGTGTTCGGCGCCATGTTGCGGGATGATAAAGGTGCTGATGATCCCCGCCACGATATAGGCTAATACGACCGGCTGTTTCAGCCACTTAAAAAGCAGCGAACAAGCGGATGCTACTACCAAAATGATAGCTAAATCAACGATTAACGGCGACAGTTCCGACATGATACTACCAAATTGCTACTCGTTGTTCTTTCGGAACGTAGAGTTTGTTGTCGGGTGTAACATTGAAGGCTTCATACCACGCATCTATTTGCGGCAGAGCGCCATTGACGCGCCACTTTCCCAACGAATGGGGGTCTGTTTTTGTCAAGCGAAGGATTTCCGCGTCGCGAATATTGCTTGCCCAGACGGTTGCATACGACAGGAAGAAACGCTGCGCATCGGTCAATCCGTCAATCGGCGCAGGCATCGGCTGGTTTTTCAGCGTATTTTGATAGGCTTGCCAGGAGACTTGCAAACCGCCCTGATCGGCGATGTTTTCGCCCAAAGTCAGACTGCCGTTGGCATGCACCGTGTCAATGACGGTAATATTGTCAAAGAAATCGACCAAAACTTGTGCGCGTTCTTTGAAACGGTCGGCGTCTTCGGGCGTCCACCAGTCTTTCAGATTGCCGTCTTTATCAAATTGGCGCCCCTGATCGTCAAAACCGTGTGTCATTTCGTGTCCGATCACGACGCCGATAGCGCCGTAATTGACGGCATCGTCGGCGTCAAAAGAGAAGAAAGGCGGCTGCAAAATAGCTGCCGGAAAACAAATCTCGTTGGTCATCGGGTTGTAATAGGCATTGACCGTCTGCGGATCCATCAGCCATTCGTCTTTATCGACCGGCTGGTTGAATTTGCTGATCATATAATCGTATTCAAAGCGACAGGCGGCGGTCATATTGTCCAAGAGCGACTTGTTTTTGTCGATCTCCAAAGCCGAATAATCGCGCCATTTGTCGGGATAGCCGATTTTGACGTGAAACGCAGCCAATTTTTCCTGTGCCTGTGCTTTGGTGGCGTCGCCCATCCAAGTCAGATTTTGAATACGTTCGCTCAAAGCGGTTTGCAGGTGATGGACTAAATTCAGCATTTTTTCTTTGGCGGCAGGCGGAAAATATTTTTCTACATAAAGTTGTCCGACGGCTTCGCCCAAAGTGCCGTTGATATTGCCCACAGCGCGTTTCCAACGGTCGCGTTGCTGTTCGGTACCGGAAAGCGTGCGGCTGTAGTAGTCGAAATGCGCTTTGTCTAATTCGTCGTTCAAGATCAGCGAGGCGGAATTGTTGATGAGGTTTGCCGATAAATAATATTTAATATTGTCCAATGATTCGGTTTCGATGATGCGGCTGACTTCGGCTATCGGTTTCAGCTGCGCTAAATTCAGTTCTTTAATATCTTCTATTCCAATTGTTTGAAAGAAAACCTTCCAATCAATAGCCGGAGCTGTTTTCGTGAGATAGGCTAATTCGACTTTGTGATAATTGGCAACCGGGTCGCGCAGTTCCACGCGGGAAGACGCCGCCGTCGCCAAAGCTGTTTCGATACGCATCACTGCCGCAGCAGCCTGTTGCGCCTGTTCGTCGCTGTAATGACAGAGGCGGAAAAGCGTTTCGATGTATTGGATATATTTGGCGCGGATGTGTTGCGTATTGGAGTCGTTATCCAAATAATAATCGCGGTCGCCCATACTGTAGCCGCCTTGCATCAGATGAAAAATGTTCATCGAGCTGTTCCTGTTGTCGGCATAAACGTAAGACGAGAAGAAAGGGTCGGATCCGTTGCGAAACATATCGGCTATCAGCGCCGAGAGTTCCGACTTGTTTTTGACGGCTTCTATCCGTTGCAGATAGGGCAAAAGCGGTTGGACGCCTTCGCGATTCAGGCGTACCGTGTCCATCGTCAGCTCATAGAGATCGCCGATTTTTTGGGCGACGCTACCTTGCGCATTGTGTTGTTTGGAAAGGTTGAGAATCAAGTCTTTCACCTGTTCTTCACTCTGTTCGCGCAGTTGGTCGAAGGTGCCAAAACGCGAATGTTCGGGTTTCAACGGATTGGTGTCGATCCATCCGCCGTCGGCATAGCGATAAAAATCATCTCCGGCTACGACGGTCGTATCCATATTAGAGAGGTCTATTCCCGGTGCTTTTTTGTTGCAGTTACATGAAGTTAAAATCATTGCAGCACTCAAACTTAAAGATAATACATTGTTTTTTATACTCATAATTACTTAGGTATTAACATTATAGAAAATGGTGCGCAAAAGTACAAAAAAATCCCGAAAAAACTGTCTTTTTGCTTGATTTTTTTAGTGAATAAGTTTTTCAAGCCTGATTGATAGCGAAAACTCAAAATAATTTATTACCTTTGCAGCTCAAAATTGGTATTAATCATAAAATAACAAAAACATGGTAAGTTACAAAGAATTAGGCTTGGTCAACAGCCGCGAATTATTCAAGAAGGCAATTGAAGGCAAATATGCGATTCCGGCATTTAACTTCAACAACATGGAACAGATGCAGGCTATCATTCAGGCGTGCGTAGAAGAAAGTTCGCCCGTCATCCTGCAAGTATCGAGTGGCGCCCGCAAATATGCCAATCAGACGCTTTTGCGTTATATGGCGCAGGGAGCGGTCGAATATGCGAAAGAACTCGGCAAACTGATTCCTATCGTTCTGCATTTAGATCATGGCGACTCTTTTGAGTTGTGCAAAAGCTGTATCGAATACGGTTTTTCGTCGGTGATGATCGACGGTTCTCATTTCTCTTACGACGAAAATGTGGCGCTGACCCGCAAAGTCGTCGAATATGCACATCAGTATGATGTTACGGTAGAAGGCGAACTCGGCGTGTTGGCAGGCATCGAAGACGACGTTGTCGCCGCTGCGCACATCTACACCCAGCCCGAAGAAGTAGAAGATTTCGTATCGAAAACCGGCGTAGATTCGTTGGCAATTTCTATCGGCACCTCGCACGGCGCCAACAAGTTCAAACCCGAACAATGCACCCGCAATGCCGACGGCGTTTTAGTGCCGCCTCCCTTGCGTTTCGACATTTTGGAAGCCATCGAAAAACGGATTCCCGGATTCCCCATCGTCTTGCACGGCTCGTCGTCGGTGCCGCAACAATATGTGGAAACCATCAACAAATACGGCGGCAAACTGAAAGACGCGATCGGTATCCCCGAAGAAGAATTGCGCCACGCCTCACAATCGGCAGTCTGCAAAATCAATATCGATTCCGACGGTCGTTTGGCAATGACGGCAGCCGTCCGCGAAGTCTTCGCCACCAGCCCCGAAAAATTTGACCCGCGTCAATACCTCGGTCCGGCTCGCGAAGAACTGAAAAAACTCTATCGCCACAAAGTGGTCAATGTGCTGGGCTCCGCAGGAAAAGCATAAACCCATCGACCATCAAAAAAATTACGAATTATGGTTAATTTAATTATCGCATACGTTTCAAATTCAAAACTTTTGTTTTTGTCATAATTCGTAATTTTTTTAAATTAAATATCGGACATCGTACCTTAATGGCTTGATAATATCAGATCTCATACCTTATGGCTTGAAAAGCCAAATTTTCATAACCGCAGGGCAAAGCGAAGCAGCGACCTGCGGAAATGGAAACAGAGATAACCTCTGCCTGCAAGGCAGAACTAAAACATATTATAAAATGAAACTAACACTAACACCAAAACTGCTACTGCTGCTCCTCCTCTCGTTGTGCGGACTGAACTTGTCGGCGCAAGATATTTTTCGCGTGATGTTTTATAATGTCGAAAACCTGTTTCATCCGAGCGACGAATCGGGCAAGGACGATGAAGAATTTACGCCCGAAGGTCTTCGGCGCTGGAACAACTACCGCTACTATCGCAAACTGAACAACATCGCCAAAGTCATTACGGCGGTCGGCGAGTGGGAAACGCCCGCTTTGGTCGGTCTGTGTGAAATCGAAAACGAACAGACCATCGAAGATTTGACGGCGCACAGCCTGCTCCGCCAACGCCAATATCGTTATGTGCTGACCGAATCGCCCGACGCAAGAGGCATCGACGTGGCTTTGCTCTATCAGCGCGATCGCTTTCGACTGATTGCCCAAGAGTCGATTCGGATAAAATTTCCGAAAAATCCGCAAAAACGCACCCGCGACTTGCTCCATGTCAGCGGACAAGTCATCAGTGGCGATACCGTCGATGTGTTTGTCTGTCATTTTCCTTCGCGGCGCGGCGGACAGGCAGCCTCCGAGCCGGATCGCTTGCAGGTGGCAAAAACGCTTCGCGCGGCTACCGACAGCTTGCTGCGAATCCGTTCTCACGCCAATATTGTGATGATGGGCGATTTCAACGACGAACCCACCGACCGCAGCATGCTGCAACTGACGGCTGACCGCAAATTCTATAATCTGTTTGCACCGATTGCAGCGACGGCAGCATCGGGCAGTTACCGATTTCAGGGCGAATGGAATTTCATCGACCAGATATTTGTTTCGTCGCGATTGTTAGACCGTCAAAACAATTTTCATGTGATAGCGGAAACGGCGCAGATCTTCCAAGCCGATTTTTTATTGACCAACGATGCAAGCTACGGCGGAAAACGCCCTTTCAAGACCTTCAACGGCGTCAGATACGAAGGCGGCTACAGCGACCATTTGCCGGTGTTCGTCGATTTCGTCAGTATGTCGGCAACCGGATTAACCAAATAGAGCCGCTCTGTTGCCCGCGTGAATGCCGTGTAGAGCCAACGATAGAAATTGGCGTCTAAATATTCTTCGGGAATATACGACAAATCGAGAAAGACATTTTTCCACTGTCCGCCCTGCGCTTTGTGGCAGGTTACGGCGTATGCATATTTGACTTGCACCACATTATAAAACGGATCGGCTTTCAGTTTTTTCATCTTGGCTTTTTTGGTCGCCACTTCGACATAATCTTCCATCACGGCGTAAAACAACTTGTCGCTCATTTCTTTCGGCAAGCCGGGAGCATCGGTATGCAAGGTTTCCATCAAAATTTTGACGTCTAATTCCGTTTCATAATCAGGAAAATACGCCGTGATGTCGCAAAAACGAAAGCCATACAGGTTTTGCATTTTTCGGATGCGCCGCACCTGCATCAGGTCGCCGTTGGCAATAAAGTCCATCGTTTCGCAGGATTCCGCCCAAAAATAATTGTTCTTTGCCACCATCAGCCAGTCGCCGGACGAGAGTTCTTCCTCGCGCCAGAGAATCCGGTTGCGGATGCCGTCGTTGAATTGATTGGCGCGTTTGTTGGAGCGCGAAATCACAATGGTTTCTTCGATGCCGTCGCGGTCGTAAGCCGACTCAATCGTTTCGATCAACGTATCGTTGCGGACAATGCTGACGTCGGGATAGGCTTCCGTCTGCACTTTCGGATATTGTTTGACCTGCCCCTTTTCGATGGCGCGACGCAGGAAAGTGGCATTCATCAGGATACCCGATTTTTCGGCTTGCCGCACGACTTGTGTCAGCGTCATCTCGTGCAATTCCAAATGATAGGCACGCAACACTGAGGCGTCCAAAGCAGGACTTTCGGCTTGCGAAACCGGCGGCAACTGCGCCGAATCGCCCAACAGAATCAGTCGGCATCCCTCGCAGCCATAGACATATTCGATCAAATCGTCGAGCAAATGCCCGCTGCCGAAAGCGACCGTATCCGACGAGCTGTTAGCGATCATCGAGGCTTCATCCACAATAAAAAGCGTATGTGGCTGCAAATTGGGCGCCAAGACAAAACCGCTTTCGTCGCCGAAACTTTTTTGCCGGTAGATCTTTTTATGAATCGTATAGGCTGGATGCTCGGCATAAGCGGCAAACACTTTGGCGGCGCGTCCGGTAGGCGCCAATAACACCGTCTTCTGATTCATTTGGGTGCAAGTCTTGACCAAAGCGCCAATCAGCGACGATTTTCCGGTGCCGGCATAACCTTTCAAGACAAACAGCGCGTCGCGACTGCCGGAAAACAGGAATCGGCTCAATCTTTCCAAAGCCTCATTCTGCTCGTCGGTAGGCGTATAAGGAAAGTGTTTTTTGATTTGTTCGCAAAAGAATTTCTGAATCATCCTGCAAAGTTAGAAATTTTTTCCTTACTTTTGCAGTATATTTGCAGATAAATGGAAATCACCATCCCCGAAAATATGGATTTAAGCCGTCCGAAACGCTATGTTTTGAATATCGAAATGGGCAAATATCCGGCTTTTTCACTGACCGACAAAGCGGACAGGCAGCTCACGTTTCGGCACGTTTTTACCGGCAACACGCAAGAGGAGTCGTTCCGGCGGTTTCGCGATGCTTTTTACGACAATGCTTTTTTTGCGGAACAGTTTCATAAAGTCAATGTAATCAGCTACTTGCCCTCCTTTACTTTTGTGCCGCAACTGCTCTACGACCACAAAGACCGAGCGCTGTATATGAAATTTCTTTTTACGGAACACAACGGAAAAATCCTGACGCAGGCGCTGCCCGAACACGAGGCAGTGATTTTGTATTCCCTTCCGCAAACGATTTTCGACTTTTTGCAACGCAGCCTGATCGACGCTAATTATATGCACTGGACGGCGATGATGGCGCAATATTATGCCCGTCAGTCGGCAGAGCATCCTTCCGATGGCAAACAGATTTTGGTGTACAGGCACGAAGACCAAGCGCTGATTATGGCGTTTGTGCAAAATCAACTGCTGTTCGGCAACCAGTTTCCGTGCAAAAACGACAGCGATATGCGCTACTATACCTTGTATGTCTGTCAGCAGTTGACATTTGACAATCAATGCGATAGCTTGTTCTATCCGATCGAATTACCGCCATGCGCATCATAAGCGGAAAATATAAAAGCCGACGTTTCGACGTGCCGCACTCGTTCAAAGCGCGTCCGACGACCGATTTTGCCAAAGAAAATCTGTTCAATATTTTGAACAATCTGATTGATTTTGAAGGGATTGCCGCTTTGGATTTGTTTTCCGGAACAGGCAGCATCGCTTTTGAATTGTTGTCGCGGGGCTGTCGCGAAGTGGTGTGCGTCGAAAACTATGCCGCCCATTATGCCTTTATTCAGCAGGTGCGAAAAACCTTAAACGATGATGCGCTGAAAGCGGTGCGGGCGGATGCGTTCAATTATATGGCAACGTGCAAGCGGCAGTTCGATCTGATTTTTGCCGACCCGCCTTACGCTTTGCCTGCGCTACCGCAGATTCCCGAAAAAGTGTTTGCCCACCGCTTGCTGACCGACAACGGCTTGTTAGTAGTGGAGCATCCGAAAAACTACGATTTCTCTTCAACGCCCCGTTTTCTGCAACACCGCAGCTACGGTGCAGTGAATTTCAGCTTGTTTGGCAAGTCTGAACTGTGATTGTCTGAACCTTGATATTTCGGCTATGCTCAATACAGGTTTTTCATAAGATTTACTTGATTGCCTTGATGAATGATCGCGTCATCCCTGAAAAAACCTCATTTTTACCTCATCACAAACAAAACAAGCAATCCTCACCCCCGACCCCTCTCCGGCACGGAGAGGGGCAAGGGGAGAGGACGTTTGAAACCAATTGCTACTAAGGGAACTTTAAAGAATAAGGGTGAAACAAACGAAACAGTCAGCCACTAATCACTGACCACTAATATTTAATGATAATTGTATGCGGCGGCGTTCCATATCTATCGAAAGGACTTTCACTTGCACATGTTGATGCATCGACACGACGCGAGTGGGGTCCGAAACGTATTTTTCTGCCATATTGGAGACATGCACCAAGCCTTTATCTTTGATGCCTATATCGACAAAACAGCCGAAATTGGTGATATTGGTAACGATGCCGGGCAAGATCATCCCTACTTTCAGATCGTCGATCGTGCGGATGGTCTCGTCGAACGAAAAGATTTTGACGTCTTGTCGCGGGTCGCGTCCGGGTTTTTCGAGTTCGGCTTTGATGTCGAGCAAGGTGGGCATACCGGTTTTGTCATCGACATATTGTTCCAACTGAATTTGATTGCGTAATTCGGCGTTGCCGATCAAATCCGACACTTTGCAATGCAGATCTTGCGCCATTTTTTCGACAATATAATAGCTTTCGGGATGTACGGCGGAGTTGTCCAAAGGATTTGTCGCATCGGGAATCCGCAAAAATCCTGCCGATTGTTCAAAGGCTTTTGCGCCCAGACGCGGCACTTTCAACAGCTCTTGTCGTGAACGAAAGGCGCCGTTGGCAGCGCGATATTCCACTATATTTTTCGCTAATGCTGTTCCCAAACCGGAAATATAAGTCAGCAAAAAATAGCTGGCGGTATTGAGATTGACGCCGACCTGGTTGACGCAGTTTTCGACGGTCTGGTCTAATGCCTGTTTCAGATCGGTCTGATTAACGTCGTGCTGATATTGTCCGACACCGATGGATTTTGGTTCTATTTTGACCAATTCTGCCAAGGGATCCATCAATCGCCGTCCGATGCTGACTGCCCCGCGCACCGTTACGTCGTAGTCGGGAAATTCTTCGCGGGCTATTTTTGATGCGGAATAGACCGATGCACCGTCTTCGCTGACGGCAAACACCTGTACATTGTGGTCAAAACGCAAATTTTTGATGAATTGTTCGGTTTCGCGCCCTGCCGTACCGTTGCCGATAGCGACTGCTTCGACGTCGTAAGCGCCAACCAACGAGAGGATTTTCATCGAGGCTTTGGTCAGTTCGTTTTGAGGCGGATGCGGATAAATCGTTTCGTTGTGTAAGAGGTTGCCCTGCGCATCCAAACAGACGATTTTACAGCCGGTACGAAATCCGGGGTCGATTGCCAATACCCGTTTTTGCCCTAAAGGAGGCGCTAAAAGCAGTTGGCGCAGGTTTTCAACAAAAACTTTGATAGCTTGTCGGTCGGCAGTTTCTTTTGCCGCCGCCGCAAATTCGGTTTCGATAGCCGGTTTGAGCAAGCGTTTGTAGGCGTCTTGTTTTGCCGTATTGATCTGTTCGATAGCGTCGGAATTGCCATCCTGTTTGATGTAAATGTTTTGTATTGCTTCCCAAACGTGCGTATCATTCGGAGATATGCTTACCCGCAAAAAATCTTCCGCCGCGCCGCGTCGCATGGCTAACAAGCGGTGTGAACTGCATTTTGCCAAGGGCTCGCTGAAATTGAAATAATCGCGGTATTTTGCGGCTTCTCCTTCTTTGCCCTTGATGACTTTTGATGTGATCACAGCCTCGCGGCGGAAGAAGTGGCGAATTTTGTTGCGGATGATTTCGCTTTCGTTCATCCATTCGGCAATAATATCGCGGGCGCCCTGCAAAGCGTCTTCTATCGTTGCCACTTCGGCTGTAACAAAACGATTGGCACAGTCGTAAATATCTTCGCGTCGTTGTCCCATAATCAATTTTGCCAGCACTTCTAATCCTTTTTGGCGAGCAATTTCGGCGCGGGTTTGTTTTTTCGGTTTAAAGGGCAGATAAATATCTTCCAATTCGGTGGCGTCCCAGCAGTTGTCGATACGCGATTGCAGTTCGGGCGTCAGTTTTTCCTGTTCTTCGATGGCTTTCAAAACGGTTTCTTTGCGTTTTGAGAGTTCGATCAGCTTTTCGTATTGTTGTTTGATTTCGCCGATTTGGACTTCGTTCATGCCACCGGTCGCCTCTTTTCGATAGCGACTGATAAACGGAATCGTCGCGCCGCTCGCCAACAAATCGAGCGTGCGGGAAACCGGACCTTCCGGCAGCGACAGTTTTTGCGCAATAAGTTGTGAATAGATTTGCATATTGTCTGTTTTGATGCTGCAAAAGTACATAAAATTTTTGGTTATTGCAAGGTATAGACATTTCCCTCACATAAGCGGGACAGGCAGTAGCGTGTCTCTTTGTCCGACAAGCTCGCAATGACGGTTCGGACTAAAAAAAATAAATAAAAAAATTTGCAGTTTTCAAAAAAATCACTACCTTTGCCGCCCGTATAAAGGATAAAAGAAAATATGATGAAGTGTTCTGTTCAAGCTATGTCTCAGTACATGGTCATCACTTATAAACACAATGAAAGCTCTCAAAATTTTATTTATGACTTACACCTGTCTTGTTGCAGGTCTGACAACAAGAGCCCAAGTAACAATTGGAACGCTGAAAGAACCGCATAGAGGCGCTGTGTTACATTTGTGCACTTCGCGGGACGCGCTATCGCTATCGGCGAGCGACACGCTGGGGCTGAAATTGACGGTTACCGATTTACCGGACACCATCCGCCTCAATTTGGGGAATCAGGCTTCTTCACAGCTCGACGTTGATCCGACGGCAACCGGAATGGTGGTCTATAACCGAACACTTGACGTTTGTAAAGGATTGGTGCCGTGTCTGTATGTCTGGGACGGCGCTACATGGCATCCTGTCGGCTGTTCGCTGCCGTCTTGCATTGCGCCGCTGACGGCATCCTATCAGATTGATGGCTGCGTGGCGCTGATGTACACATATCAAACACAGACGCTTCGGGCGGTTGCAACTACGCCGGTCGATGACGGCAAAATGCGTTACTATCAATGGCGTGAACGTTATCGTGTCAATGGCGGCATTTGGAATCTTTGGTCAAATGTGTCGGCTACAGACAGCGTGTATGAGATTCCGCCTTTTCGGTTTGATTCGCCGATGGTTTCCACTTCGGATTTGATTGAGGCGCAATATGAGTGTATCGTTAGCAACACGGTAACTTCGCCGATCAGTGCGCTGATGCACGGCAGTAACACGGCAACTATCACCTTTGTTCATCTGGGGACGGATGATGAGATTCACGCTAAAGCTGCGGCGAACAGCGGTTTGATTCCGGTGAAATTAAATACGGGGAGCGGCGCAGGCGATACGCTGATTGTGGCGCACGCTAATCTCGGCGCGGAACTTGACTCGATCAACGACGGGATCATGAACGATGCATGCGATCTCGGTGACCTCTATCAGTGGGGACGACAAAAGGATGGACATCAAAGGGTTACGTGGCATAAAAACTCATCGAATCAAATTGAGGTCGATGCTTCGCAGTCGGCTGCCGGTTATAACAGGACGGCGACGGCGCTGACGGCTGCCGATTACGGGACGGATCATCAGGTCTTGCCGACGAGCGCAGCTTACGGTAAGTTTATTTACGGAAGCAATACGATTAACTGGACGGCGTCGGCGACGGATTCCGAGAATCTGTGGAGAGGCAACGACAAAACCGCATCGGATCCTTGCCCGTACAGCTGGCGCGTGATGAATAAGGAGGAGGCAAGTAAGCTGTATAATGCGAGCATCGGGACGCAAGTGGATTACAGTTCGCCGTCTGCCAATTTGTTTAACCGATGGACACAGAGCAGTGCGGGATCTTTCACTCGGACGCTGGGCGGCGGATATACGGTTACGAGTCAATCGGATGCACGGCAAAACGCAATTTTGTTGGCAGCCGGCGTCCGCGACCGGAATTCGGGAATTATCGGAACGGCTTTTTCGGGCGAGCAGGGACGGCTGTGGACAAGCAGCGATGAACCGGGTGGCGGGTCGGCGCTTGTAACGAATAATAATCTGATGGCGCACAGTTTTTCGTTCAATGATCTGAATCTGTGGACGGATGATGTGAACAGCTCGAACACAGCGTTCAACAAGACGGATGGGCGCGGGGTGCGCTGCGTGAAATTTGAACCCGACATCTGTTATGACAGCAGCACGAAAGGTACGGAGTTCTATGTTGCGTTTGGGAATAACTACAGCAAGCCTGTATCGAAGATTTATCTTGCGGTGGACATCTCGGCGGAGACTGCGACGACGGTTTCTTTTACTTATACGTTTGACGGGACAACGGTTTCTCAATCGGTTGCCGCAGGGACGGTTTATCGCTTCGAGCCGGTGATCAGCAAGTTGTATCCGGAATATGCTTATCCTATTCCGGGAGATGAAAACAAGACGCTGAAAATCACATCCGACCAGCCGATTTCGGTCTATGCGTTCAACACGAGCGCGGCAACGACGGATGCGACGATTGTGTTGCCGACAGCGTCGTGGGGAAAGAGTTATTTCTCGGTAAGTTATCAACCGATGGCGAGCGAATATGCGCAACAGATGATTGTTGCAAAGGAAGATAATACGACGGTTACGGTTTACTCGGCGGGAGGCGTTGCCGAATCGCCCGTAACGCTGCAAGAGGGGCAAGTATATTTCTATTCGGGGAATTCCGGACAGGATTTGACCGGCACGAGTGTGATTGCCGACAAAACGATAGGTGTTTTTTCGCATACGACATTGAGTCAGATTCCTACCGGACGTATTTATGCCGATATTATGTATGAACAAATGCTGTCGGTCGAGCGCTGGGGGAAAAAATTCCTTGTTCCTAATGCAAGACAGGGATCGAACAGCGAAACGAATCGCATCAGAATCCTCGCATCGCAATACGGGACAAATGTCAGCTATTCGGGAGCGACGCTGATTACAGGCGTGGCGGGAGCGACATCCGTAGGCGCTACGCTCGATGCTGCGCAATTCGTGGAATTAAAGATTACTTCCGCCACCGGAAAGTGTTATATCACTTCCGACAAGCCGGTAGCGGTCTGTTCTTATCTGACGGGAGGCGGCGGCACTATGACGACGAACGTAACCGGCGACCCCGCAATGGCTTGGGTGCCGGCTCTGGATCAAATACAGGTCGATGCGCTGATTCAGCCGTTTATGTTTCCTTACCGCGAATATTTGTCTTATACCAATCTGGATGCAACCTATCAAAACACGCCTTCGGAAGCCCATCATTACGCAATTATTATCGCCCCGACCGACGGGAAGAATGCCACAACGGTAACTGTCAATGGCACCACCTCGCTGCTTTCTTCCATCTGGGCGGGAGATTCGTGGACGGACGATGCTTCGTCGGGCTATTCATTCTTAATTCATGAATTTGATAATATTAACGACATCAACGGCAACTTTTTGTTCCAAAACGCATCGGGGCTGTTGGTGCTTGCTTACGGTTTCGGCACCGTCGAATCGTATTACTACAACGCAGCGTCGGGAACTTGTCTGCGCGGCATCTATCCGGTCTATCACGGTCTGTCGAAGATGACCGTCTGCCCGAATGTCCCCGCCTCCTTCCCCGAAGCGCCTTACGGATACACGTATAGCTGGTCTCCGTCGGAATTGAGTAACACCGAAGCCGGTCATTACACGGTTACCGTTACCGACAACATCAGCACCAAACAGCAGACCTACACAAATGCGCTGGTAACGACGGTCGGAACCTGTCCGTAAGCAGTGATTAGTGATTAGTGGTTAGTGGGGGACTGATAGTATCACTTCGGAGTGATGCTATCAGTTTTATTTTATCTTTTCCAACAATATATCATCATTGCGGAGTTTATCCCGCTGTGGCGGGGCTTGACCCGCAATGACGGTGCCGTACCATCAGCACTAATCACTAATCACTAACCACTAATCACTAACCACTAATCACTCCCCGCTGATCTCTTCCACGATTTCGACGGCTCGTCCGACGTCGGCGACGTTTTGAATGGTCAACATTCGGCGATTATTTTTTTCCGACAGGGTGCATTGTTTATAATTGCGTTTGACAAATTCGAGCAGCTTGTCGAAGGCTGCGCTCTGATAATAGGGGGAATTAGGATTGGAGACCAAATGGATCGACATTCGTCCGCTTTTCAGGACAATCTTGTCTATCCCCAGCTTTTTTGCCTTGCGGCGCAATTCCACGAGACGGATCAGAGCTTCACCCTGCGGCGGGATGACGCCGAAACGGTCGTGCAGACTGCGACGGAAGGCGTCGATTTCCGTCTCGCTTTCTAACCCGTCGAGTTCGCGATAGAGCATTATTCGCTCTGAATCGCTGGGGACATAACTTGCCGGGAAGAGCAATTCCAAATCGCTTTCGACATTGGTTTCCGAGACATAATTTTCGCCCGTGTCCATCTGATTTTCGTCTTTATAGAGGTCGGCAAAGGTTTCGTTTTTCAATTCCAAGACGGCTTCTGTCAGGATTTTCTGATATGTTTCGTAGCCCAGATCGGCGATGAATCCGCTTTGTTCGGCGCCCAGCATATTGCCTGCGCCGCGAATGTCCAAATCTTGCATGGCGATGTGAATCCCGCTGCCCAATTCCGAAAAATTTTCGATAGCCTGCAACCGCCGTCGGGCTTCGGGCGTCAGTTCCGACAAGGGTGGCGACAGCAGGTAACAAAACGCTTTGCGATTGCTGCGACCGACTCTCCCGCGCAATTGGTGCAAATCGCTCAGCCCGAAGTGCTGTGCGCTGTTCACAATAATCGTGTTGGCGTTAGGGATGTCGATGCCGTTTTCGACGATGGAGGTCGCCAATAAGACGTCGTATTCGTAATTCACAAAATCCATGATGATATTTTCCAAAGCGGCAGGTTCCATCTGTCCGTGAGCGATGGCGACACGAGCGTCGGGGACTTCTTTGTGAATCATATCCGCTAAGTTTTGCAAGTTGGAGATGCGATTATTGACAAAAAACACCTGCCCGTTGCGGCTCATTTCAAAATTGATGGCTTCCCTGATAATATCTCCGCCGAAGCGATGCACTTCGGTCTGAATCGGATAACGGTTTGGAGGCGGGGTAGCGATATTCGACAAATCTCGTGCGCCCATCAGACTGAATTGCAGCGTTCGCGGAATAGGCGTCGCGGTCAGCGTCAGCGTATCGACATTCACCTTCATTTGTTTCAGTTTTTCTTTGACGCCGACGCCGAATTTTTGTTCTTCGTCGATGATCAGCAAGCCCAAATCTTTGAACCGGACGCCTTTTCCGATCAATTTATGGGTGCCGACAAGAATATCGATTTTTCCCGCTTTGAGTTTCGTCAAGATGTCGGCGCTTTCTTTGGCAGTCCGCGCCCGCGAAAGATAATCGACCGTAACCGGGAAATCTGCCAATCGCTCCTTAAACGTGTTGTAATGCTGATACGCCAGCAAAGTAGTTGGCACCAGTACCGCGACCTGTTTTCCGTCGACAGCCGCTTTGAAAGCTGCCCGAATGGCAACTTCCGTCTTCCCGAAACCCACGTCGCCGCAGACCAAGCGATCCATCGGACGCGCCGATTCCATATCCTGTTTGATGTCGTTGGTCGCTTTCAGCTGATCGGGCGTGTCTTCGTAGAGAAACGACGACTCCAGCTCTTTTTGCAAATAAGTATCGGGCGAAAACGCAAATCCTTTTTCTTCGCGTCGTTGAGAGTAGAGCAAAATCAGGTCTTTGGCAATATCTTTGACCTTCTTTTTGGTCTTCTCCTTCAGATTTTCCCACGCCCCCGAACCGAGTTTGTTCAGTTTGGGCGGCTCGCCGTCTTTTCCCTTATATTTGGAAATCTTGTGCAAATTGTGGATGCTGACAAAGATAATATCATCGTTCAGATACGTCATCTTAATCATCTCCTGCATCGTTCCGTTGACGTCGGTACGGATCAATCCGCCGAATTTTCCTACTCCATGATCAATATGCACCAAATAATCACCTGTCTGAAATTGTTTTAATTCTTTCAGCGACAGTGCAACTTTCCCCGATCGGGCTTTCTCCGACTTCAGGTTATATTTATGATAACGATCAAACAGTTGGTGATCCGTAAAGACACATATCCGCAGGTCTTTATCGACGAAACCTTCGTGTAACATCTGCATCACCGGCGTAAAATGAATCGCATCACCTCGGTCGGCAAAAATCGACTCAATCCGCCGGATCTGTTTTTCGTTGTTGCTCAAAACATACAGCCCATAATCGGCTTGGAGATAGTCCTTGAACGAAGACGCCACAAGATCGAAATTCTTGTGATACGACAATTGCGGTTCCGTATTGAATTGTATGATCGGATAATCGGCGCTGAAAACCGGCGTCAGATGAATTTTTCGATGGCGCATCACGGCGTTTCCGATCTCCTTTTCCGGCGCCAAAAATGCACGGATCTCGTCCAACGACGCGAAGGTTTCTTCGTTCTTCAATACAGGCGCGTCGTTCCACAGTGCTTGACATTTGTCAAACACCCAATCTCGGTTACGAAACACGATGACAGCCTCGTCCGTCAAATACGACAGCAGCGTAGCGTCGCCCACATCCGACTGCGCGGAAATGATCGAAACATCTGTCAGTTTTTCAATGGAGAGTTGCGATTCGACGTCGAAACTGCGGATGCTTTCCACCTCGTCGCCGAAGAAATCAATGCGAAACGGATACTCATTAGAATACGAAAAAACGTCAATCAGCGAACCTCTGACAGCATATTGTCCGGGTTCATAGACATAATCGACGCGCTCGAAACCATAAGAATCCAACACTTCTTCGACAAAAGCGCGGTCGATACGCTCCGCAACGTGAACCGTCAGCGTATTCTCTTGCAAGGCAGCGCTCGAAATGACACGTTCTGCCAGCGCATCGGGATAAGTTACAATCAGATGCGAAGAACCGTCGCCCTGAATTTTGTTCAAGGTTTCTGTCCGCAAAATTTCATTCGCCGCGTCTTTCTGTCCGTAGCGGATATTCCTTTTAAACAATGACGGGAAAAACAACACCCGATCTTCGCCTAATAATTGGCAGCAGTCGTGGTAAAAATATCCGGCGTCTTCCTCGTCATTTTGCACACAAAGCATCGTCTTCGATTGCAAAAAAACCGAAGAACAAACCACAGCAGCTGCCGAGCCGTTCAATCCGTTCAGACAAATATCCTGTTCGGATTTGTTCAGCAGCGAATTAATTGCTTTAATACCCGGATGTTTGGCATAAAGACTTTCTAAAATAATATTCTGCAAGGTCGTAAAATTTGCCGCAAAGGTACAAAAAATCATGGAAATTGCTTACCTTTGCAGCTCAAAAACAGGCAACAGACAATATGATAAATAGACAACAAGATAAATAGACAAATGAAAAATCAACTTCGGAGTTTCAGCTCCACGCAAGGTCGCCGAATGGCAGGTGCACGCGCACTCTGGCGAGCCAATGGTATGAAAGAAACGCAGATGGGCAAACCGATTATCGCCATCGTCAATTCTTTTACGCAGTTTGTTCCCGGACATACGCATTTGCACGAAATCGGACAAACGGTGAAAGCGGAAATCGAAAAACTCGGCTGTTTTGCCGCCGAATTTAACACCATCGCCATCGACGACGGCATCGCGATGGGACACGACGGCATGCTCTACTCCTTGCCCTCGCGCGACCTGATTGCCGACAGCGTGGAATATATGGTCAATGCCCACAAAGCCGACGCAATGGTCTGCATCTCCAACTGCGACAAAATCACGCCGGGGATGCTGATGGCAGCAATGCGGCTGAATATCCCCGCCGTTTTTGTAAGCGGCGGTCCGATGGAAGCGGGGATCCTCACCCCTGACCCCTCTCCAATTTGGAGAGGGGAAAAGAAACTCCCTCTCCAATCTGGAGAGGGTCGGGGTGAGGAAAAAGAGGTGAAGTTAGACCTTATTGACGCCATGATACAATCCGCAGACGAAAGTGTTTCCGACGAACAGGTGTCAAAAATAGAATTTGCAGCTTGCCCCACCTGCGGCTCGTGCAGCGGTATGTTCACCGCCAATTCGATGAACTGCCTCAACGAAGCCATCGGCTTGGCACTACCCGGCAACGGTACCATCGTCGCCACACACGAAAACCGCAAAAAACTCTTTGTCGATGCCGCCCAACTGATCGTTGAAAATACCTTTAAATATTACGAACAAGGCGATGAAAGCGTTTTGCCGCGTTCCATTGCCACCCGCGCCGCCTTCCTCAACGCGATGACGCTCGACATTGCGATGGGCGGCTCTACCAACACCGTTTTGCACTTGCTGGCGATTGCCAACGAAGCAGGCGTCGATTTCACGATGGACGATATTGACGCACTTTCGCGCCGAACGCCTTGCCTCTGCAAAGTGGCGCCGAACACACAAAAATATCATATTCAAGACGTGAATCGTGCGGGCGGCGTCTTGGGTATTTTGGCGGAATTGGACAAAGGCGGATTGATTGATAATTCGGTGTTGCGGGTTGATGGTTTGAATTTGAAAGAGGCATTGGCAAAATATGGGATTGCGGGTCAATCCCCTCAAAGAATTTACCTTTCCGCTCCCGCAAATAAATTCAATTTGGTTCTCGGCTCTCAATCAAATTATTATCCTGATTTTGATACAGATAGAGAAACCGGCTGTATCCGCGACATTGCCCACGCCTACACCCAAGACGGCGGTTTGGCAATCCTCAAAGGCAATATTGCACAAGACGGTTGCGTCATCAAAACCGCCGGTGTGGATGAAAGTATCTGGCACTTCAAAGGTACGGCAAAAGTTTTTACTTCGCAGGAAGCTGCTTGCGAGGGCATTTTGGGCGGAAAAATCCAATCGGGCGATGTGGTAGTGATCACCCACGAAGGACCCAAAGGCGGACCCGGAATGCAGGAAATGCTCTATCCAACTTCCTACATCAAATCACGACACTTGGGCAAAGAGTGTGCGCTGATCACCGACGGACGTTTCAGCGGCGGCACTTCCGGCTTGTCCATCGGACATATCTCGCCGGAAGCAGCATCGGGCGGCAATATCGGACTGGTGCGCGATGGCGATATGATCGAAATAGATATTCCGAAACGCAAAATAAATGTCTTATTGTCTGATGAAGAATTGGAAAAACGCCGCGCAGAAGAATTATCTCGCGGGAATTCGGCTTTTGCGCCGAAAGACCGCAACCGTCAAATTTCAAAAGCCTTACGAGCTTATGCAAGTTTGGTAAGTTCGGCAGATAAAGGGGCGGTAAGGATCGTATGACTAATGACTAATGACTAACCACTAATCACTAATCACTATCATGTTAGATTTTTATCGTAATCGCCTTCTATTGGTTTTAACGCAGAATAATACGCTCAAACGATCAGGTATCGTGCTGGCAATTTTCAGATTTGTGGGCTTTCTCGCTACTGTTGTGTATATTTATTTAGCGCTCTCATCGGGCGACCGGACGAATTGGATCTTCGCAGCCCTGTTCTTCGCCGGATTTATTCAATTAATCCTTTATTCCGACAAGATTGCCAAAGAGCATGCTTTTGTCAAAGCGACCATCAAGATTTGTGAGCAAGAAGTCCATGCCATTTTGCTTCGGAAATATCCGCAGAAAGACGGCGCAGAAGAGATCGATCCGACACATCCTTTCACTTACGATTTGGACGTTTTCGGCAAAAAATCGCTGTTTCATCTGCTCAATCGCACCTATACGAGAACCGGATATGACGCCTTATGTGATCAGTTAGATAATCCTTTGCAAGACGCCGAAAAAATCAAAGCGCGACAGGCAGCCGTCAAAGAATTGGCGCGGCAAAATCCGGGCTTCCTCATTGAGTTCAGAGCTGCTTTGGAAAGCCGATTGCCCGCCGACGTTGGCGAACATAGCATCCTTTTGTGGTTGGCAAACAATGAAACGCTGCCAATGTCGAACCGAACAAAGATTTTGATTCGGGTCGTGCCTTGGTGCAATATAAGCTTATTGTGCGCCTGCTTTGCCATGCCGTCGTTGATCGCGATATTGGTAGCTTTCGTGGGCTTACAGATATTGCTGACAGCACGTTTTAAGAAGGACGTACAAGGTATCAAATTCAATTTGAATAAGATTTTCAGAGAAGTAATGGCTTTCGACGTCATCGCCAAGAACATCGCATCGCCAAGTTTTCAGGCAGCAAGTTTGCAGCAAATTCAGCAAACAACCGCCCTTTATCACCGCCGTATTCACAAGTTGGCGGCTTACCTTGACAGTTTTGACAGAGGCGACAGTTTCGTCGGCGCTATCGGCAATATCCTTTTCTTAAATCATATCACAACCGCGTGGAAGGTGCTGGAATGGAAAAACCGGAACAAAGAATGTTTGCAGCAAACCTATCAACAAATCGGCGAGTTGGAAACGATCATCAGTCTGGCAGTCTTTAAAATGAATCATCCGAGCTATGTTTTTCCCGACATTTTGCCCGATGACAGCGATAACCTTTTGGTCGCCGATCAAATCACGCATCCTTTGCTTTCACAGGAGAAGAGAGTCGGCAACAATATTCGGATCACAAAAAACAACCTGTTGATTATCACCGGCGCAAATATGGCAGGAAAAAGTACTTTTTTGCGCACAGTTGGAGTCAATTTGTTGTTGGCGCACATCGGCGCTCCGGTCTGCGCACTACGCTTCCGACACCGGATCATGTCGCTGTTCTCCAGTATGCGGACAACGGACGATATTCAAGGCGTATCGTACTTTTATGCCGAAGCCTTGCGCATCGAACAACTGTTTGATACCTTGAAAGAGAATAAAACAACCCTCTTATTGCTTGACGAGCTGTTTCGCGGTACCAACTCCGACGACCGGATGAAAGCCTCCAATCTGTTTCTGCAACGTCTGACGAAAATGCCGGAAGTATCGGCGCTGATTGCAACACACGATTTGTCGATCACCGCTTTGGAAAAACAATATCCCAACATCATTCACAATTATTGTTTTGAATGTACGATAAAAAACGAACTGCTGCATTTTGACTATCAGTTGCGGCGCGGCATCACCCAATCCAACAATGCCTGCTGGATTCTGAAAAAAATGGGAATTTTGTCTGAATGACGCGGTCATTCTACATTTCCTCTCACATTCCCATTCACCTTCAAAAACCTTGGCGGGTTGCGCATTCCTACGCCGACCAACTGATACTCGATGTCGGCGGGGGTTACGGTGAAGGCACGGTGGTTGCGCTCAAACACGGCGCTGCCGAACTGATTGACCCGCGTCCGTATGCGGTGGGCAAACTGGCTTACACGTTTGAAAAATACCCCGAAATCGGCGTTTTGCTGTCCGCAATGGGCTACGGCGAAGAGCAGGTGAAGGATTTGGAAAAAACCATTGCTGCCACGCCCTGCGATGCCGTTGTTATCGGCACTCCGATTGATTTGGGCAGGGTGGTAAAAATCAACCAGCCGACCGTAAAAGTGGGTTACGAACTGCAAGAAATCGGCTACCCGAACCTCGAAGGCATTTTACAGGATTTTTGCAAAAAACATAAACTTGTAAAATAACCCCCTCAATCCGCAAATATTTTTAAATAACTGCAAAGTTTTGAAACATAAAACTTTGCAGTTTTATTATTATTTGAATAATATATCTTTGCGCCCTTTGCGAAAACTTTTGCGTACTTTGCGGTTAAAAAATTACACGGCACGGATTACAAATCCGCGCCAGCGGGGTGCCGCAGGACATCCTCGACGATATGATTGCCGGACTCGACGCTGAACAGCAACGCAATTCGCTGACCATTGTCGACCGCCGTCAGGCAATAAAAACCGCCATCGCGCTGGCTGCCAAAG
>JAISUM010000064.1 GCA_031272095.1 Candidatus Symbiothrix sp.
TTACTTGAAAAACCACAAACTGAGCGTTGAGCAGTTCCATAATATTCGGGTTTCGCGCGATTTTGCACGAAGTCCGGGCGATATGGACTCAACGCCGCCGGAGGGTTTTCTTTATCAGGGCGGTTATTTGACCGTCAGCCGCGCCGAAGGCGAGTATTTTGCGCTCGATTATCCTAATACAGAGGTGCTTAACTCAATGTCGCGCTTAGTGTCGGAAAGTGTTTGCAAACGAACTGACAATGATTTTGCGAATTATCGCAGCGATGTGTTGGCAGCGCTTTCTTCCAAGAATAAAGAGAAACTTTCAAAAGTATTTAATTGCCTTTTGGCAAGTATTCCGTACGATGATTTCAGGCGTGGCGCCGAACGAAATATCTCTGATAATATTTATGAATTTCCGCTGCACGAATGGCATTATCGCTCAATGATTTTGGCTTTTGTGCGTGGCTGCGGAGTGGCAGCAGTAGCCGAAATGCACACCAATCTGGGGCGTGCCGACCTTGTGCTGGACTATCTCGGAAATGTTTGGGTGATAGAAATAAAAGTGGCGTATAAATCGGAAGACGTGCCTGCAAAACTTGCCGAAGCAAAAGCGCAAATCATTGACGGTAATTACACAGCGCCATACCCCAACGCCACCGCTATCGCAATGGTGATAGACGATACGAAACGGGAAATCACGGAAAGCGAGATAGTGATTGCAAATAAGTGAATTTCAATAGACAATCCTATTGCTTTTTAAAAATTATGCAAAATTTATCAGACAGAGAATATTTTCGTTTAAGTTACGTTCATGAAAATTGATCACTGATTTTGCCGTTTCAATTATTTTATGTACTTTTGCAGGCGAAAATTAGAAACATGCTGCAAAAATATCCTTCTGTTTTATTGGAAAATACGGTCAACGAGTTTGCCAAGTTGCCCGGCGTCGGGCGCAAAAGCGCGTTGAGATTAGCTCTTCACTCGTTGAAACGCACGACAGACGAAATAGATTTGTTTGCTCAAACCCTGATTTCATTTCGGAATGACATTTGTTTTTGCCGAGTTTGCCACAATATTTGCGACGCCGATATTTGCAATATTTGCAGCGATCAGACACGCGACGCATCAATAGTCTGCGTCGTAGAAAACATTCGAGAAGTGATGGCTATAGAAAACACGGGACAATTTCGCGGCTTGTATCACGTTTTGGGCGGCATCATTTCGCCGATGGACGGCGTTGGTCCGAGCGATTTGGAAATAGAAAGTTTGGTGGAACGTGTCGACAAAGGCACCGTAAAAGAAGTTATTTTGGCATTAAGCACCACGATGGAAGGCGATACAACCAACTTTTATATCTATCGCAAACTGTCGGCTTTCGACCTGAAAATATCCGTCATCGCACGAGGTGTAGCCGTCGGAGACGAAATCGAATATGCCGATGAAATCACACTTGGACGATCCATTCTGAACAGAGTGAACTTCAGCGACACATTAAAATTAGATTAAAAAACAAAGTATCATTCATAAATTATCAATCAAATGATTATTGCAGTAGATTTTGACGGAACGATAGTCGAACACAACTATCCGCGCATAGGTCGTCCGATGCCCTTTGCATTGGAAGTATTGAAAAAATTGCAGGCAGAAGGTCATATCCTCATCTTATGGACGATGCGAGAAGACCAACTCTTGCAGGAAGCTGTCGAATATTGCGAAAAAAACGGCGTGAAATTTTATGCCTGCAATAAAAATCATCCCGAAGAAGAATATTCGGAAAACTTTCGACGCAAACTCAGCGCCGACATCTACATCGACGACCGCAATATCGGCGGCTTGCTCGATTGGGGAGTCATCTATCAGATCATCAAATCGGGCGTCAATTCTTTGCAAGATTTGGATATGATGTCCGACGAACAACACACAAAATCCCGCAAAAATTGGATGATCCGGCTGGGCGAAGCGTGGAACAGAGCAAGGGGAGTTTATTAACACACAACACGATGCAGACTTTCCCCCTCCCCCACCGACTCATACAAGAAGCCGTTCAAACGCTGAACATTGCCGATTTGTCCAAAGCAACAATTCGCGAAGTGGTCGCCATTGCCGGATTGCTCGAACAAAAAACCGGCGAAGAATTTGTCCACATGGAAATGGGCGTACCCGGATTGCCGCCTTCCGCTATCGGCGTGCAGGCAGAAATAGCCGCCCTGCAAAATGGCGTTGCCTCCATCTATCCCGTCATCGACGGATTGCCCGCATTGAAACAGGAAGCCTCCCGTTTCATCAAAGCCTTTATCGATTTGGATATTGCGCCGCAAAGCTGCGTTCCGGTAGTCGGTTCGATGCAAGGAACTTTCACCTCGTTTCTGACTGCCTGTCAATGCGATACGAAGAAAAATACCATCCTGTTTATCGATCCGGGGTTTCCGGTGCAAAAACAGCAGGCAACCGTCTTGGGATATGCCTGCGAATCGTTCGACGTGTATGATTATCGCGGCGAGCGACTGCGCGACAAACTCGAATCCTCGCTCGCCAAAGGCAATATCGCCTGCATCATCTATTCCAATCCGAACAATCCGGCGTGGTTTTGTCTGCAAGAAAAAGAATTACAAATCATCGGCGAATTGGCTACAAAATACGACGCCATCGTGCTGGAAGACTTGGCATATTTCGCGATGGATTTTCGGAAAAATCTGGGGATACCTTTCCAAGCGCCGTTTCAAGTCAGCGTCGGCAAATACACCGATAATTACCTGCTGCTGATTTCAGGATCGAAAGCATTCAGTTATGCCGGACAACGCATCGGCATAGTGGCAATGTCGGACAAGCTCTATGCTCGACCTTACGACGGCTTAACACAACGCTACGGCGGCGGCACTTTCGGTTCGGTCTTTATCCACCGCGTGCTGTATGCCATCTCTTCGGGAACAAGTCATTCGGCGCAATATGCTTTGGCAGCTATGATGAAAGCCGCCTCCGACGGCAAATACTCATTTTTGGACGAAGTCAAAGAATACGGCGCACGCGCCAAAAAGATGAAAGACATCTTCCTTCGACATGGCTTCCGAATAGTCTATGATAACGATTTAAGCGAACCGGTCGCCGATGGATTTTATTTCACCATCGCCTACCCCGGAATGAGCGGCGACCAACTGATGACCGCACTGATTCCTTACGGCATTTCGGCAATTTCTTTATCTTCCACAGGCAGCAGTCAACAAGGATTACGCGCCTGCGTATCATTCATTAAACAACATCAATACAAGCAGTTGGATGAACGTCTGGCTGCATTTAAGCAACAATATTCATTTTGAAAACATTCAACGAATTAGGAGTAGCTCCGCAAATAGTCAGAGCTATCACAGAGATGGGCTACGAAAGCCCGATGCCTGTTCAGGAGGAAGTGATTCCCTATCTGCTCAGTCAAGGTAACGAGGTGATCGCTTTGGCGCAAACCGGAACCGGAAAAACGGCTGCATTCGGCTTGCCAATCATACAACAAATCAGACTCGACAAAAAGCAGCCGCAAGCGCTGATCCTTTGTCCGACGCGCGAACTCTGCCTGCAAATAGCGGACGACCTCAACGATTATTCCAAATACATCGACCAGCTGACAGTGCTGCCGGTATATGGCGGATCAAGCATCGAAAGTCAGATCCGAGCCATGAAACGTGGCGTACATATTATTGTCGCAACGCCCGGTCGTCTGATCGATTTGATCAAACGGAAAACAACCAATCTGCAAGCCGTCAGCAATGTCATTCTCGACGAAGCCGACGAAATGCTCAGTATGGGATTTTCGGAAAATATAGACGAAATCCTGTCCTATATCCCCGCAGAACGCAATATGCTGCTCTTTTCGGCAACCATGCCCGCCGAAATCCATAAAATTGTCAAAAAATATATGCGCAATCCGCACGAAATCATTATCGGCAAAAAAAATGAAGGGGCAAAAAACATTCGGCATTTCTATTATATGGTGAACGCCAAAGACAGGTATTTGGTCTTAAAACGATTGGCGGATTATCATCCCAATATTTATGGTATCGTTTTCTGTCGCACCAAAAAAGAGACACAGGAAATTGCCGACGCGCTGATCAAAGACGGCTACAATGCCGACGCTTTGCACGGCGATTTGTCGCAGGCACAACGCGATTATGTGATGCAGAAATTTCGCCTGCGTAACATCCAAATTCTCGTGGCAACCGATGTGGCGGCTCGCGGCTTGGATGTGGACGATCTGACGCATATCATCAACTACGGCTTGCCCGACGACGTCGAACTCTATACCCATCGCAGCGGACGCACCGGACGCGCCGGAAAAACCGGCACATCTATCGCTATCATCCACCTGAAAGAAAAACATAAAATCAAGGCGATAGAAAAAATCATCAACAAAACTTTCGAGGCAGGCGTCATTCCAACCGGCAAACAGATTTGCGAAAAACAGCTGTTCAGTTTCATCGACAAATTGGAAAAAGTCAATGTCAACGAAGACGAGATTCAGGACTTATTGCCGTCTATCTACCGCAAATTGAACTGGTTAGACAAAGAAGATATTATCAAACGACTGATTTCCAATGAGTTCAACCGTTTGATCTCTTATTATCAGGAAGCCGATGAAATCGAAATCCCGCAGGAAGGACATAAAAAACGCGAAAAAGGCGACATGCGCGAACGCACTTTTGCCGACAAGGGCAGCGGACGCGCTTCGGAAAAAGGTTATGCCCGCCTGTTTATCAATCTCGGCAAAAAAGACGGCATCAATCCTCACAAAATTATCGGTCTGATGAACGACAACATACCGGGCAAAAAAATCACCGTCGGCAGAATCGATCTGATGAAAAATTTCTCGTTCTTTGAAGTCAAAGAGGCAGACCTCAACAAAGTGATTCAAGGCTTGGACGGCGTGAAAGCCTTCGGACGGCGGCTGTCGGTCGAGCAATCACAAGCCTCCCCTTCCGAAGACCGCAAAATGAAAATCAAACAGAGCGAAAAACGCTATAAAGGGAGAGGATAAAACTGATCGGTGGCAAAATACACCTTGAAATTGCTGAATTCATAATTATTTCGTACCTTTGCGGCGCAATTAGAGAATAAGATTCATCATGTACTCAAAAACATCAATGTTGCAAACAGCGGGGATACATCACGCTATTCAAACGCCTCTCTCACGCATTTTAGAGGCGCAGGAGAGCGTATCTCTGCAAAAAACAGGATTTACCCCCCCCCGAAAATCGTTTGCAAAGAACACGAACAAGCCTGATTCGGAAAATCGGACAGATTTTGTTTTTTGCAAAATCATTTGTACCTTTGCACCCGAAAATCGTATCACAAGGATGGCTGACAACGGCTGTTTGTCGGCTGATTCCTGTAAAACAAGTAATGTATGAAAACATCTGAATCAACAGCCACAATGGGTGGCACTCATATTTCCATCGTTTCACCCGTCTATCGGGCAGAAAAAATCGTACCCGAATTGGTGAAGCAAATCATTGAAAATGTCGAAAAAATCACTCCCGATTTTGAAATCATTTTGGTCAACGACGCCTCGCCCGACAATTCGTGGGCTGCCATTGCTGCCGAATGTCGAAAAGACAGGCGCGTGAAAGGCATCAATCTCAGCCGCAATTTCGGGCAACACTATGCCATCACCGCCGGTTTGACTTACGCTCGCGGCGAATGGGTCGTGGTGATGGACTGCGATTTGCAAGACCGTCCGGACGAAATCCCCAATCTGTATAAAAAAGCAATGGAAGGATACGAT